>JADKKB010000007.1:2100000-2341484 GCA_016720705.1 Chloracidobacterium sp.
ACCGCGCCGAGGCCGACGCCATTCTCAGCCAAATGGGCGAGCGATTTGCGATACTTAATCCGGGCGGCGGTTGGGTCACCAAGCTCTGGCACGCCGAAAAGTTTGGCCAACTTGCCGACCGCATTTATGACGAGACCGGAATGACATCGCTCGTTGCGACCGGCCCTGCCGAATCTGAGCTTGCCGAGCGCGTAGCCGCGGCCAGCCGAACGGGCAGGCTGACCCTGGCCGAGCCGAGCCTCAGAGGCTTTTACGAGATCGCTCGCCGTGCGGCTGTTTATATCGGCGGCGATACCGGGCCGACCCACATCGCCATTGCCGCCGGTGCTCCGACAGTCGGCATTTTCGGCCCGACCGAATGGTGGCGCAATGGCAGCCTCGCCGCCGGTGATATCTGCGTCAGCCGCGACGACATCGATTGCCGCATCGACTGTCACCGCCGGACGTGCGATAAATGGATCTGTATGGATATCAGCGTCGAGACCGTCTTTAACGCGGTCCGCCAGCGGATCGGCACCTAATTGACAGCATCTCTGCGATGGTACGTTTCAATAAAAGATGGCTCCAGCGGATACGCGTTCCCCTCGCGATACCGTTTGCCCTTGCGTTGTTCATATTTGCCGTACCGACGCCTCTATCGCTCGCCTCCGGCGGTTCGGCGGTCGTCCTCGGTCTCGCACTTCGGGCCTGGGCGGTCGGACATCTTCGTAAGGCGTCGGTGCTCGCCACGCTCGGGCCGTACGCCCACGTTCGCAATCCGCTCTACGCCGGCAGCTTATTTTTGTGCATCGGCGTCGGTGTTGCCTCGGGTGTCTGGTGGCTCGGCGTTCTGCTGATAATTCTGATGGCGTGCATCTATATTCCCGTCGTAAACGTCGAAGAAGGTGATCTGCTGGCGCTATTCGGCGACGAATTTACCGAATACAAGCGAAATGTCCCGGCGATCTTGCCGCGGATCAGGCCTTGGCGAAATATGGACGGCAAATTTGATTTTCAGCTATACTTGAAAAGCCGCGAGTACCGGGCAGCACTCGGTGCCGCCGCCGTGATGGCATTTCTGGTGACCAAGGCGTATTTTCAGTACTGACCTAAACAGATGTTAAGAACATTTAGAAGATCGATCGTGATCGCATTGCTCTCGGCGTTTGCCGTCTCGTACGCCTTCGCCCAGGCGCCGCCGCCCGGCAAGCCGGCACCGTTCAAGTTTGTTGACGGTGAGGCCTTTCGCTACGAGGGCAAACTCAGCAAGATAATTCAGGGTCTATCGGTCGCCGAACTCAAGTTTGACGTGAGCCGCGTGCCGGATACGAGCAATTTTGTCATCAAGACCGAGGCGACATCTAAGGGCACGTTGCTTAAGCTCTTTCGTTTCAGCTTTTTACAGCAGTACGAATCGGTCGTCGATGGCGACCTGATGCGCATCCTCAAGACGACCAAGCACGACGTGCAGAAGGAACGCGTCCGCGACAGCATCGCCGATTTTGACTACAGCGAGGGCCGTGTCACATACATCGAGACCGACCCCCTGGACCCCAATCGTCCGCCGCGCCGCATCGCTTCGGAAATGACAAATTCGTCTGTGTACGACCTGGTCTCAGGCATCTACGCTCTACGCTCTCTGCCGCTCGCGGTCGGAGCGTCGTTTGATATGTTGATCAGCGATTCGGGCCTTATATATAAGGTGCCGATCCGCGTCACGGCCCGCGAAATTCAGAAGTCCGAACTCGGCAAGATAATGTGCTTTCGCGTCGAGCCGCTCGTCTTCGGCAAGGACCGTCTGATCGAGCAAAAGGGCAATATGCTGATCTGGATAACCGACGACGCCCGCCGGATCCCAGTCCGCGGCCGCATCGACACCACCTACGGCAAGATCGAGGTCAAGATCAAGTCCGTGACCACCCCGATGCCCTAAAGATCGGTGAAAATCTAAAAACAGCTTGTAACTTGTGCCGAAAGACCGCATACTTTATGTTTGCGGTTTTTGAATTATGGAGTCTACAGTGTCGACAAAAAAGAGTGCTGCCCGCAAGCCGGCGGCCAAAAAGTCAGAGATATTAAAGGCGGATGCGGCTGAGCCGTTTGCCGCAGTTGCCGAACCGGGCGAGCCGAAGAAGCCCGCCGCCAAGAAGACAGTCGCCAAGGCAGTAAAGCCGGCAAAGCCGACAGCGAAGATCGTCGAGCCCACGGCTAAACCATTGAAGCGAAGGGCGAAAGCAGTCGCTGCCGATCCCTTTGCGGAGCTCGCCGAGGCGACCTCACCGGTCAAAGCGGCCGCCAAAACGGCCAAAAAGGCCAAGGCGACAGTCGCCGCCACGGCCGCAAAAACGGTCAAAGCAGGTAAAAAGCCGGTCAAAAAAACGTTGAAAACGGACACGCCCGACGAAACGTTGGTGACCGTCGCCGTAGACCCTTTGGCCGAGATGTCGCCGGTATTTAAGATACTCGCCGACGTCGAACTGCCCGACCTCAAACGCGAAAACCGCGCCCGTCTGCAGATGCAGACACCGACACGGCTCTATTTTTACTGGTCACTTCGCGAAAACCCATGGGCCACGCTCCGTAGCGTTTTCGGCAATGATCTCGGCAGTTATGCTCTCGTCGTAAAGCTCATAGACAATCATCACGGCCGCGAAGAGATCACGCTGTGTGACGCCGAGGGCGACTGGTGGTTCAACGTCGAGCCCAACGGTTCCTACACCGCCGAGCTTGGGTTTTACGCCACGAACCGCCCGTATTTTCGCATTATTTACTCAAATACCGTCGAGACACCGCGGCGGGCGCCGAGTCCGCGCTCTGCGGCCGAATCCGATTGGCGAGTGTCGGCGGCCAAGTTCGCCGAGGTGCTCGATGTTGCAGGGTTTACCCGCGACGCCTTTGACGTAGCGGTCGCGGGCGACAATTTCGTTGCGTCCGAGAGTGCCACGCATCGGGCATTTGCCGACCTTGTCGGCGGCACGGGCCACGACCTGAGTGGTGTCGCGGGTGATGATATTCGCTACGCAATGATGGCGCTTGCCGCCGGATCGACGCTCGAAGAACTGCGGTTCAAGATCAGTCCGGCTCTCTTCGCGATCCTGCAGGCGAATGTAGCATCGATCGAGGCGGGCAAGGCGATGAATGCGCTTACAGAGCATTTCGATATCGACGAAAGCGAGTTTTTCGAAGATGATTTCGGCCCCGCGGTGTACGGTGCCAGCCTTATCAACTTTCCGAAAACGCTCAAAACGCGAACTGCTTCGACCCGTACCGTTTCACCAAAATACGCACCGCGATACAATCCGGTGAGTTCGTTTTCGATCGGACGGTAGACTAATTCCGGAGAATTGCAAGGGATGGGATATCGATTTGATACCCCATCTTTTTTCTTTCTTTAGCCTGATTCTTTGCTATCATTAGAGGACTATGCAAATGATGGAGATCCCGGTTTCAGAATATCAACGCCTGCAAGACGAGTTGTCGATGCTCAAGGACACCGAGTTGCTGAAAAAGCTAAATAGGCTCGTGGATTATCTTTATCAGGATAAATATGGCCTTTATTTGGGCGACAACACTGACGATCTGACCGAATTCGCGGTTAACAATGCTTGGGAGAATGAGGAAAGTGCCTGGGATAAAGTGTAATCAGAAAGATATCGTCCTCGTGCCGTTTCCGTACTCGGATCTTAGCAGCTCGAAACGCCGTCCCGTGCTGGTCGTATCAAATGACGACTACAATCGGCAATTTCACGACATTGTTGTCTGCGTTATCACGAGCAATCTGCGCAAGGACGCCTATTCGATAGAACTCAATAATGATGATCTGGATGTCGGTATCTTGCCCGAACGTTCTGTAGTCAAGGCCCATAAATTATTCACCATCCACCAGGATAAGGTCTTAAAGAAATTTAGTGTGGTGAAAAGTGACTTGTTTTCAAAAGTCAGTAAAAAGATCAAGCACCTTATAACCGAATAAAGCGTCAGACGGCTTTGGGACAGCTTACGTATAGCAGTAATCGATAAGCACCTGAATAATACTGCTAACGATCCACCGCTGACAGCTTACTTTCTATGCCGACAGGATATTTCAGCCTCATTCTTCACGCTCATCTGCCCTTTGTCCGGCATCCTGAGTACCCCGAGTTTTTGGAAGAAGATTGGCTCTACGAGGCGATCACCGAGGTCTATCTACCGTTAATATTCATTTTTCAATCGCTACACGAGGGCGGGATGAAGCCGCGTCTGGCGATGAATGTCTCGCCGCCTTTGTGCGAGATGCTCGCGGACCCACTATTGCAGGAGCGCTACACACGCCACCTCGAAAATCTGCTCGAGCTTGCCCGCAAAGAGCTCCAACGCACGCTTGCCGAGACACAGGAGTTTCGCGATGTCGCCCAGATGTATGTCGATAATCTCACATCGTCGCTGCACCTCTGGAATGACCGCTACGGCCGCAATCTGATCAACGCCTTTCGCGAACTGCAGGACGAGGGCGTCATCGAGATCATCACTTGCTGCGCGACCCACGGCTTTATGCCGCTCATCTCTACGCAGGAATCGCGAAGGGCACAGGTGCGGATCGCCGTCGATAATTATAAAAAGCATTTCGGCCGCCAACCCCGCGGTATTTGGCTCGCCGAGTGTGCATACGAACCCGGCGTCGAAGACCTGCTCAAGGACTACGGCATCGAATATTTCATATCCGACACGCACGCGATACTCTACGGCGATCCGCGGCCGCGATACGGCGTCCACGCGCCCGTAGTTTGCCCCAATGGAACGGCCGTTTTTGCCCGCGATGTTGAGACGAGTCAGCAGGTCTGGTCCGCCGAGGTCGGTTATCCGGGCAACGATCTGTACCGCGAGTTTTACCGCGATATCGGTTGGGACGCTCCGCTTGAATACCTAAAACCGCACCTTCACGAAGACGGAAGCCGCCGTCATCTCGGGCTCAAATATTATCGCATTACGGGCCGCGATGTGCCGCAAAACCGCAAGCAACCGTACATCCCCTCGCTTGCCCGAGACAAGGCCGCCGAGAATGCCTCGCACTTTATCGGCGAACGCATCAAGCAGGCAAAACTGCTCCGCGAGACCTTTGAGGGCCATCCGCCGCTCGTCGTAAGCCCCTACGACGCAGAGCTTTACGGCCATTGGTGGTTTGAGGGTCCGCAGTTTATAGATTTTTTCTTTAAGAAGATACATTTCGATCAAAACGAGATCGAATGCATCACACCCGGCGATTTTCTCGACTCGGGCCTGCCCATTCAGGTCCAACAGCCGACTGCATCATCGTGGGGCGAAAACGGCTATTACAAGGTGTGGATCAACGAGGCCAACGCGTGGATGTATCCGTATCAGCACGACGCCGAACGGCGGATGACCGAGTTCGCGAATAAATTCGCCGGGAACGCCGACGCCCTCGTCGGCATGGACGCCGCTTCGGCGGCCAGCGGTGCTCACGCCGGAGGAACCGGCGTTGCAGGCGAGGGCGCCCGCGTTCCGGCCAATCGCATTCTCAACCAAATGGCCCGCGAACTGCTGCTTGCCCAATCGTCCGACTGGGCGTTTCAGATATATCAGGGCACAACGGTCGAATACTCGACCCGCCGCTTTCGTTCGCACATCCAACGCTTCGACCTTCTCGCCGAAATGCTCGACCGTAATACAGATGGCGGAGACGCGAGTGTGAACGAGCGTGCCGAGTCGTACAACCGCGAACTCACTTCCGACGACCTCGCCCTTCTCACCGAGATCGAATCCCGCGACAATATTTTCGCCGAGATCGACTACCGCGTTTATTGCAGCTAGTTCTTTGTCTTCTTTGCGATCTTAGCGTCTTTGCGTGAAATTTCCTCACGCCGATATCGATCAAGGCACGAACGAATTCGGGATCGGCAGATCGCCCGCGATGCCGAATTGTCGGATCAGGGTGCCGGCGGTGGATCGCTGGACGAACCAAGTCGCATTCGATGGCCGGAATACGCCTGCATCCTGCTTGCCGTCGCCGTCATAGTCGCCTGCGACGGGAATGTCGCCGGTTGCTCCGAAGGGGAATGAGTAGAATGAGAGGTCTTCGCTTCGTAGCACAAACCAATTGCCGTCCGCGGGCCGCCAAAACGCGATGTCGGCTTTGCCGTCGCCGGTATAGTCGCCCTGGACCGGCTTGTCGGTCGACGTGCCGAATGTAGCCGCAAAAACCGAGCCGTTCGAACTGCGGCGGATCCACCACTCGGCACCGCTTGCACCGTTTGGCCGAAAGATCGCGATGTCGGCATTGCCGTCGCCGTCGTAATCCGCCGGGACCGGTTTATCACCCGCGGAGCCAAATCCGATGATGTCGGTGCCGCCCGAAGACCGTTGGATGTACCAAGTGTTGGTCGAAGGCCGAAAAACTGCTGCGTCGGCTTTTCCATCGCCGTCGTAATCGGCGGGAACGGTGACGTCCGTGCCGGTGCCGAAGGGAAAGGCGTAAAACGACATATCCTCGCTGCGCAGCACAAACCAAGTGCCGCTCGACGGCCGCCAAAACGCAATGTCTGCCTTGCCGTCGCCGGTGTAGTCGGCTGGCGCCGTCCGGTCCGACGATGTGCCGAATTGAGCGGCGAAATTGCCGCCGTTTGACGACCGCTCGTACCACCATTCGCCGACCGCCGGACGATAGATCGAGATGTCGGTTTTGCGGTCACCGTCAAAATCGAACGGAGCCGGCCGTGCCGCCGCCGTACCGAAAATTGTAAATGTGATCAGCCGCGAGACCGAAAATCCATTTGCAGAGCCTGTGTCGGTGACGTACCAACGGCCATAAAATGTTTGGCCGATGAGCGCCGCGTCATTGGGGATCGAGAGCACTGCCGAGCCAAAACCATTTTCAACGCCGGCGCCCAAAAGCGTCATTTGCACGCGTGCAAACGAGCCCGCCGCGGGGATCGTCGAACCAACTCCAGGATCAGCCGCTCCGACCACCAGCACTGCCGAGGCCGCACCGACAGTGTTTGAAACGGCGATCGTAAATCGATCATTGCCGACAACGGGCGGCTCGATCGCGATGGCATTGGGCGGAACGCCGGCGGTTCCGTCGCGGCCTGTTCCTGAGATGGTCGGGACAAACGCCGATTCGGTAAACAGCTTTGGCCGATCAAAGGGCGGCAATTCTTGTGCGACTCGCTGATCTGTGAGCGGCCGTTTGAGAAAGGCGACGAGGGCGGCACGCTGTGCGACCGTCAGATTCAGCGGCCTAACCCGCGTATCGACATTCGGAGCCGGAAAATCGCCGCCGCGGTTGTAAAACTCGACGACGTCCTCGACCGCTGCAAACCTGCCTGTATGAAAGTAGTTGCCCCTGAGTTCGAGATTTCTGAGCGGCGGCGTTTTGAATCGCCCAATGTCCGCGCCGATACCGGTGAGGGCTCCGCGTCCCGGATCGTCCGTGGTCGGGCGGACGCCGACGTTTTGAAAAGTATCATTCGAGAGCAGAGCCCCGCCGTGGCAAAAAGTACATTGCTGAGCTACGAATATCGTGCGGCCTTGCTCCTCTTGCGTAGTCAGCGATTCGAGCTGCGCCGACCAGCGGTCAAGCGGCGTCTGGTCCGAAAACAGTGTTCGCTCGTGCGTCGCGATCGCCATTGCGATGCGCGCCGGCGTGACCTCGGGCGTACCGAATGCTTCCGCAAAAAGCTGTGCGTAATCGCGGCCCGAGAGCCAGTTTGAGAGCCCCGCGGGTATATCGTGAGCAAGTGCCAGCGGCCGTGAGTTGCCGATCCGATCGACTATCGAGGGCCAATCGCGGCCGAGGTGTCCCATCTCTGCGGTGGACATCGGCGGGAAAACGGACTGGCTCTCAAGTCCGCCATAGCTTGATAGGAGCACCGAGTTGGTGATCGGATCGCGAAACTGATCTTTCGCCCGACCATCCCAAAATATACCGTCCACCGTGTATCCGCCGTTCAGATATGAGGGAGCTTTGCGGTTCGTGACTTGCAGCCCCATACCAAATAACGGTGCCGGCGAATACGCTCCGGTAGCGTCATTCTGGGGCACGCCCGGCGAACCGAAAATATCGTCGATGGTGTTAAATGTGTTGTCCGGCCCGGGATGCCGTGTGGCGGGGCCGGTTCGCGGGTCCGAGCCGCCGGCCGCCGGCCGATGACATGTGCCGCACGAGACCGTTTTGGTTGACGAAAGCTGTTCGTCCCAAAATAGCGTCTTGCCGAGATATGCTTTTGCCGCGGTGATCGGATTTCCGGTGGGCACGTTGGGCGGTTCGAGCGGCGGAAACGGAGCTCCCGGCGAATTGTTGCCCACCGCCCGCATCCCTGCATCGCCTGCACTGAGCGGGCTGACAGCCTCTGCGTTTTCCGCACGGACCCAATAATAATATTGCTGAGCGGCGGTCGCGGTGGCGTCAAAATAGTAGTTTGCGGGCGTTGTGCCGATCGAACTTGCCGATTGCGGATCGTTGGTCACCGCCCTAAAGATGCGGTACGCGGTCGCGTAAGCGACTGGCTCCCAATGCAGTCCGACCTTGGTCGCATAGACCGAGTCTGTTGCGGTGAGTTGAAGCGGCGAATTCAGATCGGCAAAGCTGCTCCGCCCGCTGACCCGCTCCGACACGGGCCCCGCGAAAAGAGCAAACAGGCCCAGCACCAGGGCTGCCACCAGCACGCAAAGCTTTACTCGATACAAATTAACAAACTCCCGATCAACGAGCTCTGCTCGCCAAGACCCACGCCACCTGACATTCTAACACCCGACCTTTTCAGCAATCAATCCCGCAAACTCCCCACGTTACCAAGGAGGCGGGGCAACGAGCCGATTTAGATCTTCGAGCCCGCATTTCGAGAGCTAACGTCGTGGCATTATCGCACGAATGCTGACGGAACCGGCGTGTCGCCGGCGGCGCCGAATTGGGTGATCACGGTTCCGCCGCCTGAGTTGGCGATGAACCACTGGCTGCCGGGCTGGCGGAATATGGCTGCGTCAAACTTACCGTCGCCGTCAAAATCGCCCGCTGACGGCACGTCGCCGTTTGACCCGAACGGGAACGCGTAATACGACGAATCCTCGCTCCTGAGTACGTACCAAAAGCCGTTCGGTCGCCAAAACGCAATGTCTGCTTTGCCGTCTCCAGTCCAGTCGCCGGGCACGGCCAGGTCGGATGATGTCCCAAATGTGGCCGCATATGTTCCGCCGGTAGATCTCGAGATCCACCATTCGGCACCCGACGCTCCGACGGGGCGAAAGATGGCGATGTCAGCCTTGCCGTCGCCGTCATAGTCTGCTGCGACGGGCCGGTCGCCGGCTGCGCCGAATTGCGTGATCGATATTTGCGAGTCGGACGAACGCCTTACATACCACGTCGATCCCGCGGGCCGGAAAATGGCCGCGTCGGCCTTGCCATCGCCGTCATAATCCGCCGGCATCGGCACGTCGCCGTCTGAGCCGAAGGGAAACGCATAGTACGTCAGATCCTCGCTTCTGAGCACATACCACGTCCCGCTTGACGGCCGCCACAGAGCGATATCGGCCTTGCCGTCACCGGTAAAATCGGCCGGGGCGATCCGGTCGCCCGTCGAGCCAAACTGAGCGGCAAATACGCCTGAGCCGCCGCTTTTCGATATCCACCATTCGCTCACGCCGGGCCGAAAGACGGACAGATCGGTCTTGCCGTCACCGTCAAAATCGAACGGAGCGGGGAGCGTCAAAACCGAGGGTGCGGTCTGATTGTAAAACAGCTTGACGTAACCGGCGGTCGATGTGGTAAATCCGGCTATGATGTCGGTCTTCTGATCGCTGTCGAGATCGGCGGTCGTAAGGGTCGTGGCCTCGACGCCGGCGGTCCACATCCGCTCCTGACCGAGAGAGCCGTGTCCATTATTGAGTAGCGTTACGATCGTATTTCTGCCGGCGATGACGCCGACGTCCGGAACGCCGTCCTGATTCCAGTCGCCGATCGCGATGCGGAGTGCCCAGGCCTGCGTTATCTGAGAGTTCAGGCCGCTGCCAAACGTACCGTTACCCGCTCCCGGCAAAACTGTGACGCCCGCGTCTCTGGCTGCGACGATGTCAATATAACCGTCGCGGTTCATATCGGCGCAGGCAATATCAAACAGTCCCGAGCCCAGCGAGATCGTCGGCGATGCGGTAAATGATCCCGAACCGTTGTTGATCAGGATAGATATGGTATTGGCATTGTAATTAAGTATAGCGAGGTCGCTCTTGGTGTCGTTATTGAGGTCGGCGACTATGATGCGGCTGCTCGCGACCGTCGACAGGTATGCGGTCGGCGGCAGAAATGTACCGTTGCCGACGCCAATTGAAACCAGTACGCCGTCATATCCGGTGGTGATCAAATCGAGTTTGCCGTCACCGCTCACGTCGGCGGCGACGCCATCGTATATGTCGCCGGTCCCAAACTGCAACAGGGACGTGGCAAACGTGTTGTTGCCGAGGTTTCGCAGCAGCAAAGCGTTTTGCGCGGCGCCATTTGCCCCGTGGCCGACAACGATAATGTCGGTTCGCCCATCGGAAGTGAAATCGCCCGTGGCCGCCGCATAGCCGTCAATGCCCGGATCGACCAGGCCTTTGCCCTCAGGGATGATCTCGGCCCGTTCGAAATTTGCCTTGCCGTCCACTGCCCCGGCCGCCTGGCCCTGGACAAGGATATAGATCGGGCCCGGCCCGCCGCCGCCGCCGCGATTTACGATGACAAAGTCAGGCAGCGTGTCGGCGTTCAAATAAGCGATCTCGATGTCCTTGGTCCCGCTCAAAAAATTAATGGTCGGTGCCGACCTGAATGTCCCGTTGCCGCGGTTCAAAAGGACCGAAAAACTGCCTGATCCGATGACGGCAAATTCGATCGACTCGTTCGCGACGATGTCCGGAAAGCCGTCGTTATTAAGATCGCGTACATATGCGTCGCCGCCGCCGCCGTCGGCATAGACCGTCTGCGCCGCAAATGTTCCGTTACCGAGCCCGCGATGGATGAGCGTCCGGTTGGCCGTCGAAAAAACGAGGTCCTTGCTTCCATCCAGATCGAGATCGGCGACTTCGGTCAGATAGGCCCGCTCGTTTGTACTCAGAGTAATGTCGGCTGCCTGTGTAAAGGTAAACCCGCCCGCACCGAGCCAGACCGCCGCCACCGGAGCCGTCGTCACTGCCTGCGACGCGATCAGGTCGATCTTGCCGTCGTTATTGATGTCGGCACCGCGAACGGAGGCAAAGCCAAAGTCGATCGTGTCGATCGTCTGCGGAGCGGCGTAAGAACCACCGCCCAGATTGCGGACCGCCCTGAGGTCTTGCGATGTGCCGTAGGCAAGGTCGATCAGGCCGTCATTGTCGAGATCGAGCGGAACTACCGAACGCGCCGCCACACCTGTATTGGCCTGATCTGTGGCGACAAACGAGCCCAACAGGTCGCCCTTGTAGGTCACGATCAGGTTATTGCCCGACGCTTGGGCCGGGCCGACGAGGTCGAGTTTACCGTCCTGGTCCATATCGACGGCTTTCAGGTCGTTCGGCATCGGCGACGGACTGCTGAAAACCGGCGGCTTAAATGTTCGGTCGGCGTTGCCAAAATAGATGGCGATCGCCAGCTGTGACGTCTGCGGGTTCGTTCGAAAAAATGCCAGATCAGACCGCCCGTCCGAATTAAAGTCGGCCGCCAAGGGATAAACGTAACTGCTGCTGGTGTAGGAATATACCGTCAGCGGCGATTCGTCAAAATTGCCGCTCCCGTCGCCGAAATAAACGTAGAGCTTGTCGTAACTTGCCGTGACGACGTCCGCCTTGCCGTCGCCGTCAAAGTCGCCGGCACTCGTGGCGTAGTACATCGCATTGTCGCCGCCAAACGACCGTGCAGCAAAAAACTCAACCCCGGAAACGGCCTGTGCAGTCTGAATTGTTACAAGAGAGATGGTCAGCAGAGCGAACAGCTGTAGCCGAAAAGAACCTCGAAAATGTGTGGGCATAGGTCAATGATAGGTCAATTACCGCAATTATTCCAAACTCTTTTCCACACCGCCCATCTTTCCGTAAATATCATAAATTCCATAAATCTCATAAATCTCATAAATCTCATAAACATCGTAAATCTCATAAATCCCGTAAATATCGTAAAGCGCGTTTGTTGAGATCGGGGGTAGGCTATATATATGGCCGCAAAAGTCCCTCAGCAGAAGATCGCGGATTGTCGAGAGTTGTACTTAAGGTACGGCGGCGGTGCACACGAGCGGATCGCGTCCGAGATGCGTGAGCGCGGTTGGCGAGGGTTTACGAAACGCAATCTGTACGCCCGCACCCGCGGCGGCGTTGTCACACAGGGCTGGCCGGAACGCTTCGGCTGGGACGGTGATCTGCCCTTGAAAGGTGCGAAAGGCACTAAAAAGGGAAGATGCGGCACGGCATACGCAAGCCGCCGCACGTTTGCAAGAGAACACACGCCGCTCAGGCCTTCCGCTCTAGAGTCGCCCAAACCAAAGTTCAACCGCCAGAAAGCCAAACGCCTGCGCCGAATGGCCGAACGGCGTTCAAAACAGCTGAAAGGGAAAACACGGATGCAAGGGATACAAGAACGGCCCGGTTCTATACATATCCCCGACTCAACCGACTCGCCAGACTCAACCGACTCGTTCCACGCGTGGCTTAAGTCTATGCCGTCGGCCTGGGACTGGGACCTTCGGCATCAGTTGTATCTGTACGAGCACTTGCAAAAAGTAACGGACGGCGAGTGTAAGCGTCTGATGATCTTTATGCCGCCGCGTCACGGCAAATCAGAGCTCGTCACGGTCCGCTACGCTGCCTGGCGGCTTAAACAGAGGCCTTCGATGCGTGTCATTCTCAGCAGTTACAATCAGAAGCTCGCCGATCTATTCTCCCGCAAGATCCGGACAGTGCTTGCGGATTCTTTTGCCGCAGAGGCTCAGAGACGCGGACAAGCAGAAGAGGGAGAAGAGATGATGGGGAGTGGGGGAGATGGGGAGAAGCGGAGTAGGGAAGACGGCCGTACGAAAACTAGAGCGGCCTCCCACACTCCTCCACTCCCCAACTCCTCCACTGCTTCGCCCTTCCCGTTCACGCGGCCGAGGCCCGCAAACCGCGTCTCGGAGTGGGAGACGACCGTCGGCGGCGGCCTCAAGGCAGTCGGCGTAGGGGCGGGCGTGACGGGCTACGGAGCCGATCTGATCATCATCGATGATCCGGTCAAGGGCCGCAGCGAAGCCGGCAGCCCTGTGCTTCGCGAAAGGCTCTGGAACTGGTTCAGGGACGATCTCTCGACCCGCCTCGAACCCGAAGGCTCGATCATCCTCATACAGACCCGCTGGCACGAAGACGACCTCGCCGGGCGTCTGCTGAGGGAGCAGGCCGACGGCGGTGACCAATGGACCGTCATCCGCCTGCCCGCCCTCGCTGAGACGTGGGAAGAACGGGTAACCGCGGAGGCGCAGAGACGCGGAGGGGAGAATGACAGTGAGGAGGGTGAGACTTCAGATATCGACGGTTGCTCATCTCATCTAATACTTCCCGCTGCTTCTCCGTCTTCCTCTTCTTCTCTGCGCCTCAGCGTCTCCGCGGTAGAAACACCTCCCGACGCTCTCGGACGAAGCCCCGGCGAGGCTCTCTGGCCGGAGCGTTTCTCCGCGGAGTACTTTGAGCGTCTGCGCGAACGGGTCGGCGAACTCTCATTTGCCTCGCTCTATCAGCAAAGGCCTGTACCGGCCGAGGGCGACGTCTTCAAACGCGAGTGGTTTCGGAACATTGTCGATCAGGCACCGGCCGGCCTCAAATGGAAACGCGGCTACGATCTGGCCATTTCCACCAAACGCACTGCCGACTACACGGCATCGTTCCGCATCGCCTTTGACGCAGAGGGCTATCTCTACATCGACGGCGGATACCGACGACGCATAGGCTTTCCGGAGCAAACGCGTTATATCTCCGAATGTATACGCAAGGAGCAAAATACCGAACACGGCATCGAAAGTGCCCTCCACGGCCGTGCCTTTATGCAGGTGCTCCGCCGCGACGCACGCCTTAACGGACGCTCATTTCGCGGCGTCGATGCCCGCGGCGATAAACTCGAAAGGGCCGGTTCCTGGATCAGCCTCGCCGACCAAGGACGCATACGCCTCGTCCGAGGCCACTGGATCCGTGCCTTTGTCGAAGAACTCTGTGCCTTTCCACACGGCAAGCACGACGACCAGGTCGATGCCGTCTCAATAGCGATGTCGCTCCACGAAAACCCCTCGGGTAAACTCTTCTTCTATTCACCAAACAATCCAAACGGTGAAATAAGACGGGCTTAACCCCGTGCGGCGTTTGCCTTAACATATATGTAAAGTTATTCTTTTTATTAAGTTTCACGGAGGAAAAAATGGTCGAAAAAGGCGTGGACATCGCTCCCGCAGAAGGAAAACTCGGAATATTGCTGGTCGGGCTCGGCGCCGTCAGCACAACCCTTATCGCCGGCGTCGAGGCCGTCAAACGCGGCATCTCAGAGCCGGTCGGGTCACTGACCCAACTCGGCACGATCCGCCTCGGCAAGCGCACCGATAACCGCAGCCCGAAGATCAGCGACTTTGTGCCGCTCGCATCACTCGATGATGTCGTCTTTGGCGCTTGGGATATTTTTCACGATTCGGCGTATGACGCGGCGATGAATGCCGGCGTGCTCGATAAGGATCTGATCAATCAGCTCTCTGAGCCGCTCTCCTCGCTCAAGCCTATGTCGGCCGTATTTGAGCAGAATTACGTCAAACGCATCACCGGCGAAAACGTCAAGACCGGCAAGAACAAGATGGATCTGGCGGAGCAGTTGATCGCTGACATCGCTAAGTTTAAGTCTGACAACAATTGCAGCCGTCTGGTGATGGTCTGGGCCGCATCGACCGAGATATACATCGAGGAATCGGCGATCCATAAGACCGTCGAGTCGCTCGAAAAGGCGATGTACGACAGCGATCCGATGGTCGCGCCGTCGATGATCTACGCTTATGCGGCGATCAAGTCCGGCGTGCCCTTTGCCAATGGTGCCCCAAATCTGACTGTCGATATCCCGGCATTGACCACGCTCGCCGAACAGCACGGCGTCGCCATCTGCGGCAAGGATTTTAAGACCGGCCAGACGCTGATGAAAACCATCCTCGCACCGGGCTTGAAATCGCGTATGCTCGGCCTCGACGGTTGGTACTCGACCAATATTCTCGGCAACCGCGACGGCGAGGTGCTCGACGATCCCGAAAATTTCAAGTCGAAAGAGGTTTCAAAGCTATCGGTGCTCGAGCACATATTCCAGCCCGAGGTCTACCCCGACCTTTACGGTGATTTTTCGCACGTCGTCAAGATCAACTATTATCCGCCCCGCGGCGATAACAAAGAGGGATGGGACAACATCGATATCTTTGGCTGGCTCGGCTACAAGATGCAGATCAAGGTCAACTTTCTCTGCCGCGACTCGATCCTCGCCGCACCGCTTGCTCTGGACCTGGCACTGTTTATGGACCTTGCCCAGCGTGCCGAGATGAAGGGCGTCCAGGAGTGGCTATCATTCTACTTTAAGGCACCGCAGACCGCTCCGGGACTGTACCCCGAGCACGATATCTTTATCCAGTTGATGAAGCTGAAAAACACCCTGCGGCATATGATGGGCGAAGAATTGATCACTCATCTTGGGCTCGAATATTACGATTAGTGTATTCGGCAAAAGTTTGACCTCGTGTCCGTCAATACAAAGTAACTCCGATAGTGTCGGAATCGAAACGGACGATTAAAGTGAGGACGAACCAATGAGTGCAAGATTTAGAACAGACAGCCGAGGCAGGACACACTACCTTCTGCATCAGGAAATGTCACAATCGTGCGGCCCCGCCTGCGTGGCGATGGCCGAGAGTTTCTACAAGCTGGCTTGTATGATGGACCCCGAGTCGCGAGCCCGGCAACTGTCGCAGAACTATCCCGGTAAATTTACCGCCGCGGGCGGCACCGGGGCCGAGAATCTGGCTTATGTGCTCAACGCGGAGGGCGTGCCGTCGTATGCCGGTACGGGAGTTCCGCCAAATAAGATATTTGATTATTTCTGGAAATACCTCGGCGAGCGAACCAAGATAATCGCCCATATTGCGTGGTCCGGCGGCGGCGGCCATTTTACAATGCTCACGAAGATCGATGCCGACCATAAAATGATCTTCCTCGACCCGTGGTACGACATCGTCGAGGTCCCGCGAGCTTCGCTCCCGAGCTATAACGTCGGCGGAGCATCGGGCACGCTTAGCGGTTGGTTGACGATCACGCATCGTTGATCACGGTCCGCCACCGCAAACACGTAATAGAGCCGTAATACCAGATCTTGACGATTTTTTTTGCGTTTATTTGTTGCATCAGAGGCAAAAGTTGTGTTAATCCTAAGATTGGAGCCGGGCTTTCATACTCGGTTCAGACCTCTGGGCTAACCTTCCGGGCCTAAGAGTCCAGCCAACGAATATTCTTTTTAAGTCATCATTATAGACGACATAACGGTTGTCCCGTTATCGGCAAATTTCTCACGATGACAACGTCTTTGAAGTACCGGCACCGATATCGCGGCCGGCCAGGAGCTAGAGATGAAAGAGGAAACGGCAAGCAAAAAAGACAAGGTGACAAAGGGTATTTTACTCGACCCCGACCGTAAAAGTCCCCGAGCGGCCGAGTTTGAAGACAAACTCTTGGCTCAGATCGTCGGTCAGGAACGTGCGGTTCGGCGTATGAGCGGTCTGTTTCAGATCTATCTCGCCGGGATGAATAATCCGTCGCGTCCGATCGGGACACTGCTGTTTCTCGGGCCGACCGGCTCCGGCAAAACGCGTGTCGTCGAGGCCGCGTCCGAGGTGCTCTTTAACGAACCGTACACCGTCGTTAAGATCGACTGTGCCGAATTTCAGCACTCGCACGAGATCGCGAAACTGATCGGCTCGCCTCCGGGATACCTCGGCCATCGCGAAACCTCGCCGATGCTGACGCAGGAAAATCTCGACAAGGCGCATACGGACGATACCAAACTCACGTTTGTGCTCTTTGACGAGATCGAAAAGGCGTCCGATTCGCTGTGGCAGCTTTTACTCGGCATCCTCGACAAGGCAACCTTGACGCTCGGCGACAATCGCCGCGTCGATTTTTCGCGAACGGTCGTCGTTATGACGTCCAATCTCGGTGCCCGTGAGATGTCGGATATGATCTCGGGCGGCATCGGTTTCGCCCCGACCAAGACCGATCAGGTCAAGGCCGATAACGAGATCGATACCAAGATCTACCGCACCGCACTCGAGGCCGCAAAACGTAAATTCTCACCCGAATTTATGAACCGCATCGACAAGGTCGTGGTATTTCGCAGCCTGAAGGAACATCACCTGCGGTTGATACTCGACATCGAGTTGCGTGCCGTTCAGGATCGCATAACCGAGTCGGCCGGAACAAAATTTGTCTTTGAATGCACGACCGAGGCAAAGGAATATTTGCTCAGCGAGGGCATCGACCTCAAATATGGTGCCCGTCACCTCAAGCGTGCGATCGAGCGTTTTCTGGTCTATCCGCTGTCAAATCTGGTCGCGACCGAGCAGGTTGAGACCGGTGATCTGGTGATGGTCGATTTTGACGATGACACCAAGATGCTGTATTTCACCAAACAGTCGGGCAAGATGATCGTGGCGGACACGCCGGAGGATGCCGATCTCGACTCGCCGCTGACAAATGCCGATGCTGCCGGTGTGCCGCTACCGACCGTGGCCGCCGCACCGCAGATGAGCAAGTCAAAAGGCGAGAGCGAAGACGTTTAGGCATTATATTTGAAACTTTCGGGAGCCCTAAACATAGGCTCCCGAATTTTACGATTCACAATGCAACGTACGTTTGACAGCCTCGTGCCAACGTTGTATTGCGGCAATCGACTCGGCCTCGGGCATCTGCGGTTCGAAACGCCGGTCAGCCTGCCAGTGATGGGCGACATCGTTCTTTGACAACCAAAACCCGACCGCGAGCCCGGCAAGGTATGCGGAACCGAGTGCGGTGGTCTCGGCGGTCTTCGAGCGGACGACCGGTATCTGAAGGATGTCTGCCTGAAACTGCAGCAGAGCATTATTCGCGGTCGCTCCGCCATCGACGCGTAGCTCTTGTAGAGTCGAGTGCGAATCGGCGTTCATTGCCGTAAGCAGATCAGCCGTCTGAAACGCGATCGATTCGACAGCTGCACGGGCAATATGGGCTTTACCGGTGCCGCGAGTCAAACCCGTGATCGTCCCGCGAGCGTCCTGATCCCAATACGGCGATCCGAGCCCGGCAAATGCCGGAACGAAATAGACGCCTCCGTTATCGTCGACCGATGCGGCAAGTGCCTCGACCTCGGACGACGTCGCGATGATCCCTAGTGCGTCGCGGAGCCATTGGATGACCGCACCGCCGATAAAGACGCTGCCTTCAAGGGCGTATTCGGTAACGCCGCCGATCTGCCAGCCGACGGTCGACAGCAGGCGGTGCTCTGAGATGACCGGCGACGTGCCGACATTTTGCAGCATAAAGCAGCCAGTGCCATAGGTGTTTTTAGTAGCTCCGGCGGCAAAACACGCTTGGCCGAAGAGTGCCGCCTGCTGGTCGCCGGCGATGCCTGCGATGGCGATGCCCTTGAGTTCCTTGGGCGTTTCGACCTCGCCGTACACTTCGGACGACGAACGTACCTCGGGCAATATCGCTCGCGGAACGTCAAATATTGCGAGTAGCTCGTCATCCCATTTGAGCGTGTTGATGTCGAAAAGCATCGTTCGCGAGGCGTTCGACACATCGGTGATATGGAGTCGGCCGCCGGTCAATTTCCATACGAGCCAGGTGTCGATCGTGCCGAATGCGAGTTCGCCATTCTCAGCTCGCCGCCGAGCGTCCGGGACATTGTCGAGTAGCCATTTGACCTTGCTCGCGCTGAAATAGGCGTCGGTCTCGAGCCCGGTCTTTCGCTTGATAGTTTCGCCGTGAACGGCCCTTGCCGCATCGCAGATATCGGCGGTCCGGCGATCCTGCCAGACGATGGCGTTGTGGATCGGTACGCCGGTTGCCCGGTCCCAGATGACGGTCGTTTCGCGTTGATTGGTGATCCCGATCGCCGTAATATCTGCCGCCGTCAGGTTGGCCTTGGCAAGTGCCTCGACGGCGGTTTCGACCTGCGAACGCCAGATCTCGTCCGCGTCGTGCTCGACCCAACCGCTTTGCGGATAGATCTGGGTATATTCCTTTTGGCCGACCGAAATGGTATTGCCGCTGTGGTCAAAAACGATCGCCCGGCTGCTGGTCGTGCCTTGATCTAATGCGAGAATGTAAGACATTGTGTTTTATATTCGCTCAAACGTATATGTATCGATCAGATACGCTCAAGAGCTTGCTCGATATCGGCCGATAGATCTTTGACATCCTCGATCCCGACCGAAAGTCGGATCATCCCATCGGTGATGCCCGCCTTCAGACGGTCTTCGCGCGGAATGGTCGCGTGGGTCATCGACGCCGAGTGCTGCAGGATGGTCTCGACGCCGCCGAGCGAGGTCGCGAGCGTGCAGAGCTTGACGGCATTGGCAAACGCCTTGCCCGCCTCGACGCTGCCGACATCAAGAGCGATCATTCCACCAAAACCGCCCGGCATCTGCCGCCGGGCAATGTCGTGGTTTTGATGCGAAGCAAGGCCCGGATAGTGAACGGCAGCGACCTTCGGGTGACGCTCGAGCATCTCGGCGATCGCCATCGCATTGGAATTGTGCCGCTCCATTCTGAGGGCGAGGGTCTTGATGCCGCGTGATACGAGCCACGCGACCTGCGGAGCGATATTGCCGCCGTAATATTTATTGGCACCCTGACGCGCGGCATCGACAAACGCACTATCGCCGACGATCACCCCTGCGGTCAGATCGCTATGGCCGCCGAGGTACTTGGTCGCACTGTGGATGCAGGCATCGGCACCGAGAGCCAAAGGGCGTTGGTTAAAGGGCGTCGCGAAGGTGTTATCCACGATCGTCACGGCACCGCACGCTTTACCGATCGCCGCAACGGCCGAGATATCTGTCACGCGGAGTAGTGGATTTGACGGTGTCTCGACCCAGAGCAGTTTGGTGTTCGGCCGGATCGCAGCTTGGTAATTGCCGGCGTCGGCAGCGTCGACAAAGGTGCTCTCTATGCCGAACCGTTCGCCGATGTGGTGCAGCAAGTTCGTCGTCGTCGAATAGCCCGATTCGGGAGCGATGATGTGATCGCCGTACTTACAGGCGGTAAATACCGCCGCCGAAACCGCCGCCATCCCCGAGGCGAGGGCAAGTGCCGAGTCGGCGTTTTCGAGTTCGGCAAGGGTGCATTCCAGTGCCGTCTGGGTAGGATTGCCGAGTCGTCCGTAATAGTAGCCCGGTTTTTCTTCGTTGTGGATCGCCGCCGCCTCGTCAGCGTCCGGAAAGGCAAATACCGATGCCGAATAGATCGGCACCGACAGAGCCCCGAAGTGCTCCGAGTGATCATCGCCGGCGTGGACAGCGGCGGTATAGAACGACGATTTACTCATTGATAACTATTGCTCCTTGATGCTTGGGATATCGTACGCCCAATGCCGCTCTTGTGGCAAAAGCCTTGGCAAAGAATGGTTGTACCGGTACTAGCCGCCATCGTTGCGTTACATATATGGTTAACGTAATATGACATTACTCGATGAGGTGAAATATGAACGAAGTCGTCTTTGCGGATCTCGAAAAACTGTTTCTGGCACTGTCGGATCAGACCAGGCTGCGGCTGTTGTCGCTAATGTCCGGCGGCGAGGTTTCGGTCGGCTACCTGGCCGACGCCTTGGGCGAAAGTCAGCCCAAGATATCGCGGCATCTCGCGTACCTCCGCGGTACGGGACTGGTCTCGACGCGGCGCGACGGCAAATGGGTATATTACGGCATCGACGACGGCCTCGACCGCGATGTCCGCCGAGTACTCGACACAACGCTCTCGTCGATACGTTATTCAAATCCGATCGCGAATGCCGAAGCTTCCGGATACTCGGACTCGGCCCAGACGCGCGAGGTCGAAGTTGACGATTGGTCGCCCAACGAGATGGCGATCCACTTACTTTAGGTCGCCGCCGTCTCCGTATGGGCAATGCCGGCAACCATTGCCGCAACAATAGCCGCGGTTCACCAGAAAACGCTCGGTCAGAACCATCAGGCCGCCGTCAAAATAGTAGTCGACGTCCTCAACCAAAGTGGGGCGAGCATCGTCTCCGGCGTCGGCATTCTTAAGCTCGTCGCTCATAAGCGGATAGAAATTCCTTGTTGCCCTCGGCACCGTAGATCGGCGATTCGATAGTGCCGATGACCGTCAGGCCGCAGCTTTCGGCAAAGTTATTTACTTCGGTGACCACGCGTTCGTGCTTTTCAGGATCTTTGACAATTCCGCCCTTGCCGACCTCGCCGCGGCCGACCTCAAATTGCGGCTTTATGAGAATGACTATCCTGCCGGTCACAGTCAAAAGCGGTACGAGTGCGGCGAGGATCTTGGTGGCTGAGATGAACGAAACGTCCATCACGATCAGGTCAAACGGAGCCGTGAAATCGTCCGGTTTGAGCTCGCGTGCATTGGTATTTTCGCGAACGTCGACACGCTCATCGGTCCGCAGACGCCAGACGAGTTGATTCGTCCCGGCATCGACCGCCACGACGGAGACGGCACCGTGCTGCAGCAGGCAATCGGTAAATCCACCGGTCGACGATCCAACGTCGAGACAGTTGTAGCCGCTCGGGTCGATATCGAAGTCCGCAAGAGCACGTTCGAGCTTTAGTCCGCCGCGGCCGACATATTTGGTCTCCGGCGAGTCGCCCTTGATGCGGATGACCGCATCCGCGGCAAAGGTCTCTGATGCCTTGTCCACACGCTTTTCGCCGACCAGCACTACGCCGGCCATCACGAGTGCCTGAGCCTTTGCGCGTGAGTCGGCAAAGCCGCGAGCAAGTAGCAGTTTGTCGATGCGTTCCTTTTGGCTCACAGGGCTGTCCTCATTTGCAGGCACGCGATACGCTCTCCGGCTCGCGCGGCCTTATGTCTGGATCGCCGGCCACGGTGTATGTCCGCGAGGCCGTTGGCCGCGAAGGACTCTATAAATAAGAATGATGCGAGCCGGAGCTTCATTTTTGACCGTGTCTAAAAGTGATATTCTAAGCAAAATGAAACAGGAAACAAAACTGGACAGATTTGCCAAATACGCATGGTACGTTCTCGCGTGGAATGTCGTCGTGATCGTTTGGGGCGTTTTCCTGCGTGCATCCAAGTCCGGTGACGGCTGCGGCGAGCATTGGCTGACCTGCAACGGCGAGTTGATACCTTCGGCACCGCAATTCAAGACTGTCATCGAGTTTTCGCATCGAATGACGACCGTGATCGACGGATTTCTGATGCTGATCCTGCTGATCTGGGCGATCCGTATCTGGCAGAAAATGCGGGATCGCCGGAGCCGGATCATTCTCTATTCGGTGATCGGTGCCGTCTTTTTTGTCATCACCGAAGCGGCGGTCGGTGCGGGTCTTGTGCTGACGGGCAATACGGCCGTTGCCGTGACGGACACCCGTCCGTTTTGGGCGATGGGCCATCTGGTCAATACGTTTGTCCTGCTCGTATTTTTGGTAATGACCGTCTGGCTCGCTAAGCGTGAACGGCAGTTCGGACCCCGCCCGGAACGTAAGGTCGTGGTGCTAGTTGCCATCGCGTTTGCGGCACTTTTACTTGTTGGGATGAGCGGCACGCTCGCCGCACTCAGCAATATGCTGTTTCCGTCAGCGTCGCTCGCCGAGGGCATCGCAAAGGACTTTTCGGCAAGCTCTAATGTAGTGCTTCGGCTACGCTTGAGTCATCCGATATTATCGGTGCTGACGGGCGTATATCTTATTTTTCTTGCAGGATGGCTTAAATCGCGGCGTCCGGCATCGGGTGACGTCAGGTGGTGGTCGGGGGCGGTGTCGGCGTTGGTCGTGATCCAGATAGCATTCGGGGCGGCGACGCTCTTATCGCTAGGTCCGATAGTGATGCAGCTCGGACACTTGTTTTTGGCGGATATGGTCTGGATCGCCGTGATATTTATGGCGGCAAATTATTTTGCTGCCGAGCCTGAAATGCCAAAGGCAGAAGATCTAGTCTCCGGCCATCCGATCGAGAGCTGATTGCAATTCGGCAAACCGTGCCCGATCATCGTCGGCGTCACCGTCGGCTGCAACATAGATCGGTTCGCCAAAAACTGCTTCAGCCGATGTGAACGGGATCGGGATCAGCATCCGATCCCAACTCCGCAGTGTGATAAAGCGGTCGGGACGGATCGCAAATGGGACGATAGGATTACCGGATCTTTTGGCAAGCGATACGGCTCCAAATTTGGCAATATGACGCGGGCCTCGCGGGCCGTCGACGGTCAGACACATCTCGAAGCCGTCACGCATTACGCGTGCCATCTCTATCAGGGCCGCCGCACCGCCGCGTGACGATGATCCACGCACGACGCCGAAACCAAGTCGTTGGACCAACCGGGCTATGTATTCGCCGTCGAAACTCAATGAGGCAAGGCCCGCGACGCGGCGGTTGCGCAGATAATATACGCCGAGAAAGATATTGTCGTGCCAGGCAGCGATGATAGGGACTTTTCCCTGAGCGGCAATGGCGTCAGTATGCTCCTTTCCGGTAGTTCGTACACGAACTGTCATACTGATGCCCGTGATCAGTAAATAAAGCGTCAGATCGGCTACATAAACGAATAGCCGCTGCTTGAGGGTGCACTTTGCAAGTGATGCCCGGGTAAAAATGGTTTCAGTATTTTCAGTCACGAAGTTATAACCAGAATAGAAAAGTAGTACCAACTTGGAGTATTATTTGCAACAACGGCTAGACTCAGATCGTAATTTTGTTTAGCGGCCGCAGCCTAGATATGCAGCGAAGAATACTGATAATCGATGACCACGACGACCTTGCAACCTCTTTATACGAGGTCTTTACGCATTTCGGCCATTTCGTGAAAGTCGTCGAGGGCCGTGACGAGGCTATAGCCATCGGAGATATCGGTAGCTTTGATCTGGTAATTACCGATCTTGATATCGACCGACTCGCTTCCGATCCGCTAAACGTAGATGTGCCGGTGTGTTTGCCCACTACGCTTGTCGGTCACGAGGGCGAGCGCGTCAAGGCGTTCAAGATCTGTGCCGCAAATTTCAGACGTGACGAATTTGACGAAGATGAATTGAAAAATCTGATCGCGACGATCCTGGATTACAAGATCAAGTTCGTCGATAAGGCTGAGACGGTCGCGATGCTGCACGAGAATATCGAATTTGAGTTGCCGTCGGCCATCTCGCTGATGAGTATTGTGCTCGATTATCTGATGAAGCGAGTCGAAAAGCTGGGTGTCATTAGACCTGAAAAATCTAATCTTTTCGTGGCACTGGACGAGGCTTTCGTTAATGCCGTCAAACACGGCAATAAGTTTGATGTAAAGAAATTGGTGCGAATTGCGGCCGAGGTTTCGAGAGACGAGGCGAGATTCACGATCGAGGACGAAGGTGAGGGCTTCGATGTGCAGAATATCCCTGACCCGCTCGACCCGCAGAATCTATTCAAAACCTCGGGCCGCGGCGTGCTTTTCATCTACAACATAATGGACGAGGTCAAATACAACGACCGCGGCAATCGTCTGACGATGGTCAAAAAGAGTGACGAACGCAACACCGTTTAGAGTTATTCGGCATTATCTTCGACGGTATTCAATCCCGTTAATCCCAATATGAAAGTCACGATCGCGCAGATCAACACCACCAATGGCGATATCGCCGGCAACGTTGCGAAGATAGTTGCGGCGATCGAAAAGGCAAAGTCCGATGGCTCGGACCTGGTTGTTTTCCCCGAGGTCGCAACGCACGGATACACGTCGCAGGACTGGTTTCAGGACGCCGACATCATCAATGCCTCAGGCGAAGCCCTTGAGACGATCATTGACGCGACAAGCGGTATCACAGCGGTCGTCGGTACGATCCGCCCAAATGTGGACCGAGACGGCCGCCGACTGTTCAATTCGGCGGCAGTCATTTACGATCGCCAATTGCTCGGATTTGCGGATAAGACCCTTTTGCCGGAATACGATGTTTTCGACGACCCGCGATATTTCGAACCGTCGGATCATCGACGGATATTTGATATTAACGGCATAAAGCTGGGCGTGGTCGTCTGTGAGGATTTTTGGAATGACAAGACGTTTTGGAAAGAGCGCTTATACGAGAGCGACCCGACCGACGAGGTGATCGGGATGGGGGCCGATATTATCGTCTCGGTCAACGCCTCGCCGTACAACAAGGGCAAGATCAAACTCCGCTGCGATATGGTCGCCCACCGGGCCAAACTACAAAAAAAGCCGATCGTATTCGTCAATCTGGTCGGCGGCAACGACGGCATCATCTTTGACGGTGCGAGCCTGATAGCTGACGAAGAGGGCGACATCATCCTGCAAGCGACGGCGTTTGAGGAATTTGTCGAAACGGTCGAACTCGATGTCCACAAGCCGGATGCTCGTGGTATTACAGGCGGCGAGATCGATTCGATCCATCGTGCCCTCGTACTCGGCATTCGCGACTATGCCGTCAAAAATGGTTTTAAGAAAGCCGTGATCGGACTGTCCGGCGGGATGGATTCGTCACTCGTGGCAGCATTGGCCGCCGAGGCGATCGGGCCAGACAATTTGCTGTGTGTGATGATGCCTTCGCCTTTTTCGTCGGAGGGCAGCATAAAGGACTCAGAAGAATTGATACGCAATCTCGGTTGCCAAAGCCGGATCGAATCGATATCCGATACCTTTTACGTCCTGCTGAGGCAGATGAACCTGCACAAGCCGACCAAGGGCGGCGAATCGCTCGCGGCAGAGAATATGCAGTCACGACTGCGAGGCGTTATCCTGATGGCGATATCCAATGCCGAGGGCCATCTATTGCTCACAACGGGTAACAAGAGCGAGCTTGCGGTCGGCTATTGCACGCTCTACGGCGATACTAACGGCGGCCTTGCCGTCCTCGGCGACGTGCTCAAAACCGAGGTCTGGCAGATCGCCCGACAGATCAATAAAAATGCCGGCCGCGAGGTGATACCCGAGAAGATCATTGACAAAAAACCGTCTGCGGAACTCGCCCCGAACCAGTTTGACCAGGACAGTTTGCCGCCGTATGAAGTGATGGATCCGATCCTCAAGATGTACTTTGAGCAAAAGGCATCGCCGGCCGAGATCATCGCCGCCGGCCACGACCCGGAACGCGTCTACTGGATACTCAATAAAGTCGAGAATCCGGCCAATGAGTTCAAACGCCAGCAGTTGCCGCCGACATTGATAATTTCTAAAAATGCCATCGGTGTCGGTCGCCGCCGGCCGATCACACATAAATATCGTCGTCGGTTTGTTCCTTGAAAGTTTAATGCAAGTTCGGTATCGGTACTCGTTCAATATTTCGACAGCCTGAAGCTGAAGTTCGATTGAACGGAGTACTTATATGTCTAAATTCGATAGTCCGCTGAATGATATCAAGATCGCAAGCCCGTGTTCTGCTGATTGGAACGGGATGTACGGTGACGAACGCAAACGCTTTTGCGGCGAGTGTAAGCTAAACGTATATAACCTTTCCGGAATGACTAAGAACGAAGCCGAACGGCTTGTGACCAACGCTGAGGGCCGACTCTGTGTCAGATTCTATCAGCGTGCTGACGGTTCGGTCATAACTGCGGATTGTCCGGTCGGGTGGGCGAGGATCAAGCAGCGTACGCGACTTTATGCAACCGCGGCACTTTCGTTGGTAATGGCATTGTTTACGGGAGTATTCTTTGTTTCGTTGGTTTCCAAACCGAAACTGACCATGGGCAAACTGATACAACTTGCTACCCCGACGCCTGCGCATACGATGGGCGCGATCCCCGAAAGGCCGGACTCAAACAGGAGTTCGACCAATAAGGAAAAACCAAATCGCGAGGTAATGGGCGATATTTCACCCAATCGCGACCAAGATATCTAAGGTCAGTTCTTAACGAAATAACCCTGCCGGGCTCTTACTCGAAGACCCGTTCGGGTCTGCAGTCCGACATCGAGTTTGATAAATTTATTAAGCGGAAAGTCACCGTCCGAATAGAACTGCAAGAGGTATTGTGACCTAAGCTCATTGCCCAGTTGGCGAAATATGCGTTCCAGGATCTCGGCATTCTTTCGGCTATTGTTGCCATTTTGGTACTCGTCTTTGGTGTCGATCGGCTGAAATTTTGGAAGGAAAGCCGTGCCGCCCGTATCATCGGCAAAACGCTGCATATTCTCCTGGCCGAATACACTGATCTGATTCAACTGAAACGAACTGCCCGCCGGATTGATCGAATAGAATACTGTATCCGCGTTCTGCAGGGCCTTCAGCACGCGAACGCGTTCCTGAGCACTCGCATCATTACGTGATTTGACGGTCAATTGATAAAGTTCCTTGGTCGTGATCGAGTTGATCCTATCGCCCGCTCGTCGGTAACCGTCCTGGATGGCTTTTGAAATTCGCTTACTATTGGTATCTTCGCCGTCTGAGATGACAACTATTACGCGTCTTGTACCGTCCGGGGCATTTTTTTGCAGATACTCTGCGGCGGCACCGACGGTATCGTAAAATGCAGTAAACTCCTTAGTCGGCACGATGGCTCTAACCGCCGCCGCCGCCGCTTCGGCCGAGTTTCTGCCCTGCACGAGGATCGGACTTGCTCCGATAGTAAATATCGTAGCTCGATCGCCGGACCGCATCACTTCTTGTAGAAACTTTGCGGCCGTGTCCTGCTGAAACTTGAACATCGGACTCGTCGTGGCCGAAATATCAAACAAGAGGGCGATCTCGAGCGGGACATTATCGGCAGTACCGATATTATCGATGCTCTGTGGACGGTTCTCTTCCGAAAGGCGAAAGTCGTGGGACTTTAGGCCTAATACCGGCGAGCCGTTTTGATCGGTCACCGATACCGGTACCACGACCAGCCTTGATTCGACCTTAATGATGTCATCGTCAGGCGTGGGTGTTGCGGTTGGCGACGGCGTCTGGCCAGCGGCGAGACTCTGGACGGCGCATATAACCGCAGTCAGGATCAATGATCTTACGAGCCGATTAGTGAACATTTGGATCTTTGAAAAATGAAGAGGGCGTCTCGAGATATCCGGCACAATTTGCCGGCTCAAGACGCCCAAATTAAGAGGCCGGTCTATTGGTCGTTAGAGTCCGATGCCTGAGCTTTTACCTCGACATTCTGATTGATGCCGCGGCTGACCATTAGCTTGATCTCGACGCGCCGATTCTGCTTGCGGCCTTCGACAGTCGAGTTGTCTGCGACGGCCTGGAGTTCGCCGTAACCGTACGAGGTGCTCATTCGACGTAGCGGGATATTGTGGCTTTCGATCAAATAGTCCTTGACCGCCTGAGCACGGCGTTCGCTGAGAGCCTTGTTCTTGCGTGAGTCACCGTCAGCCGAAGCAAATCCGGTAACTTCGATCACATAACCCTTGAGTGTGGTCGCGGTCGTCGCAACCTGATCAAGCGAGGCTTTGCCTTCTGCTGAAAGCACTGAACTTCCGACCTTAAAGTTAACGGTCGCCGTCGTCTGGACGACATAATCGTCTAGATCGGTGATGCGTTTATTTGTAGCATTGACGCCGGCAACGGCAGCATCTGCAGTGTCCTGAGCAGCCTTGGCTCCGCCCTTAGCGGCATTCGAGATCGCCATTAATTCGTCGATTTGTCCTGATACACGCTGAGCATTTTGCTCGGCAGCGGTCAAACGCTCTTCCGCCGGTGCTACACGAGCATCGATCGACTGAGCCGTGGCGAGATTGCTTTTATCGAAGCGAACCTTGGTTGCCGCTAGACTGCCTGACGAATCGCCTACGCCCTCGGCCTCGAGATTGAGCCCGCGAACAATGGCACTGACGGGATATTTGTCGCCGCCAAAAAGGCTGTTGTTCTTAACGCTGGCATTGCCGCTGATCACCACCTTGGTATCAACACCGACAGTGTCGCGAATAACGAAGGTCGTGTCATTTTCTTTCGAAATAACAACACCCTTGATCTTATATTTCTGACCGGCAGTTAACGCCCGCAATTGCGCTCCTTGAGCGAAAAGGCTGACCGCACCGATCGAAATAGCAATTGCGAAAACTGATATTCTCTTGAACATATTTATCTCCTTGAAAAAAGGCCGCTGATAGAAGATCAACAACGAAGTGTTAGACGCCAATAGGACACGAGGGGTTGTCACTAATCCGAAATTCAATTTTACGAACTGTTGAACGGGGAAACCACTCGATCATCAAATACAATAGATAGCCCGAAGCACAGTCACCTGAAGCGTCCCCAAATATCGATCCGTCAAAACGGTCAATGCAGTATCCGGGGCTCTATTTCGATAGTTAAACAAATAGAAAGGTCAAAACCAATTCCTAACATTATAACGCACCCGACGCCATAAATGCTACAGCTATTTTTTAGCGTCGGAGTGCCGTCACTATTGAGCTTTGTTAATATGCGAAGTTATTCGTTTCGAGGAAATTCTTGAGAAACGCCAAAAATCGTTCGCCATCTGAGCCATCCACGATCCGGTGGTCATAGGTCAAAGCAAAGTACGCCATCTGTCGGATCGCGATGTAATCATCGCCGTCCGCGGACGTTAAGACCTTGGCCCGCTTTTCGATCGTTCCGACACAGAGAATGGCCACCTGCGGCTGATTGATGATCGGCGTACCGTAAAGTCCGCCAAAAACGCCCGGATTCGTGATCGTAAATGTTCCGCCTTGTACTTCGGCCGGATTGAGCTTCTTGGTCCGGGCCCGGTCAGCGAGATCGTTCGCGGCTATTGCCAGTTGGGAAAGCGAAAGGGTATCGGCCTGTTTGATCACCGGCACGATCAGCCCCCAATCGAGAGCCACCGCCATCCCGAGGTTGATGTCGCCTTTATAGATGATCTGATCGCCATCGACCTGACTGTTAACGATCCGAAATTCGCGTATCGCCGCCGTGACAGCCTGGAATATGAACGGCATAAACGTCAGCTTGGTGCCGAATTTTGCCTGAAAGTCTGCCTGGTGAGCCGCTCGAAACTTTGCGACGTTGGTCATATCGATCTCGTAAACGCTGGTCACGTGGGCCGACGTCTGCTTTGAGAACGTCATATGCTCAGCGATCTTCTTACGCATCACTGACATTTTTTCGATCCGGTCATCGACCGTCGCGTGGATCGTCGGCGCCGAGTATGTCGAGGCGGGAGCGGTGGAAACAGTTGCCGAAACCTTCGGAACCGATTCCTTGACCATCAGATCCTGCGGACTGAGTGCTGCACCGCTTTCGATAAAGGCCATAATGTCGCCTTTAGTGACGCGGCCGCTAATGCCGGAACCGGCGATACGCGTGATATCAATGCCGTGTTCGCGGGCGATATTGCGGACCAATGGGCTCGACTTTATTTGCCTAAGCTCGTCAAGTGAGGCGTTGCCGCTGGCTGCCGCAGCCTTAGCCATTACGGGTATAACCTGTGCCGCCGGAGCCTGAACTTCCACTGCGGGGGGCTGAATGCTCGCCGGAGCCACTGCGGCAGGTTTTGCGGATGGTGCACCACCGGCCGCGCCGACCAGTGCCAGCACGGAGCCGACCTCGACGGTTTGGCCTTCGTCAACATTGATCGAAAGTAAAACACCTGCGGCTGGGGAAGGCACTTCGGCATCGACCTTATCGGTCGAGATCTCTAAGAGCGGTTCGTCTTTTTCGATCACGTCACCGACGGCCTTAAGCCATTTCGACACGGTACCCTCGGTGATCGACTCGCCCATCTGGGGCATTACAACTTCCGAAGCAGCACCTGTCGCGGTAGCTATCGGGGGCTGAATTTCGGCGACGACCGGAGCAGGCGTTACTTCCGGTTCCGTCTTAACAATGGCGATCGGTTCGGCCTTAGCTTCCGCAGGCGGAGGCGTCACAATAGCACTTGCCTCGCCCTCGGCACCGATGACGGCGACCACAGTTCCAACCTCAACGGTCTCGCCTTCTTGATGACGTATTTCCAGCAAGGTGCCCGCTCCGGGGCTCGGCACTTCGGCATCGACCTTGTCGGTCGAGATCTCGAGCACAGGCTCATCCTTTTCGATCTTGTCACCGACTTGCTTCAACCATTTTGAAACTGTTCCCTCGGTGATGGATTCGCCCATTTGAGGCATCACGACTTCTAAACTCATAAGATCTCCCGATATTTACTTACGCCCGACGGCAAATTCATCAATTGACTAGAATACTAGAAAAATTCGGTCTGATAAAATCCGGCACCGGAGAATTGAGTTTGGACCACTCGGCAGTCGGGCGGGGTCACGCAGTTCTGTGCCTATGGATAAAATCAAAAAGCTCATTAATGCCGGCGATCGAAGCCGGTATCAGCACGGTCCGGCCATCTTTACTTTTAATCACGATGTGGTCACGCTGCCGCTCAGTCTCTTTGCTGACGGTATCTATTTCGCTCCATTTGCACGAGAACTTTCGATACTCTATCCCGTCTTGATAAACCTTGACGAGATTTTTTCGCTGGACGACCCACGAAAGCATTGTGACGATATATACAAATAAAAAGGCGGTGGCGAGCAAGAAATAGCCGAACTGCTGCCTCATATAGAACGCGAACATCATCGCGATAAAAAAGAGAAATGACAGCACCGCGACAAACACCGCCCGTTGCAGATATGATGGGTGGATCCCGAAGATGCTGACTAGACGCCCGAGATCATTTGTTGATTGTGCCATCGCTATTTCACGGTTTTTCGATGCGGCAAAGTTTTGGCACGCAATGGTTCGACTTCCAAAATATCACGTTTGCAGGCGAATTTGAGCATAGTGCTCAAATGCAACGGCAAGAATTGTATCTGGATCTTATCAAAGACACCGCCACAGGATGTAATACTCTCGAAAGTTGCTATAAAATGAAAAGGAACAATTTCACCGAAACCAAATTTCGTCTGCTCCGTAACAATTAAAATGAAAAAGATCTCGATAGTTGCTCTATTCATCTTCTCTATAGCCATTTCGGCAACGGCTCAAAAAACGGTATTTACCAATGAGGACTATGCCCGAGCCGAAAGAATGCTCAGTTCCGGCACCGCACCGTTTGTCGACCGCAGCGGTGTCAGGCCGACGTTTTTGCCCGATGGGCGTTTTTGGTATCGGGTGATGACCGCCACCGGTAGCGAATATGTCATTGTCGATCCGTCCGACGGTTCGCGCAAGTCGGCGGCAAAACTCGCGGACCTTGGCATCACTGCCGCTGCAGGGGCGGGCGGTTTCGGCGGGAGATTCGGCGGCGGCACAGCGGTTTCGTCGCCTGATGGCACAAAACAGGTTTACATAAAGGAATGGAATCTGTGGGTCAAGGACGTAGCGACCGGCAAAGAGAAACAGTTGACGACTGATGGTGTCAAGGACTTTGGTTATGCTACCGACAATGCCGGTTGGAAGCACAGCGAACGAGCTATCGTGCTCTGGTCGCCTGATTCCAAAAAGGTTGCGACATTTCAGCAGGATCAACGAAATGTGAGCGATATGTATCTTGCTTCGACCAATGTCGGGGCACCACGACTCGAAGCGTGGAAATATCCTTTACCGGTGGACAAGGAGATCATCAAGATCCATCGCATTGTGCTAGACGTTGAGTCCGGCAAAATGATCCGGTTCAAGATGGCACCGGATGACAGACGTGGAACGCTGTGTGACGACATCGCTTGCGACGGTACTTTTGGCGACAACGAATGGAGCGAGGACGGCTCGTCGCTTGCGTTTGTTTCGAGCTCGCGTGACCACAAATCCGCAAAGTTTCGCATTGCCAATACAGCCACCGGCGATGTCCGAGAGGTTTTCGAAGAGTCTGTCGCCACCCAATATGAATCCGGTCAGGGCGAAGCTAATTGGAGATATTTTCCGGCAACAAATGAGGCTATTTGGTACTCTGAGCGTGACGATTGGGGTCATCTATACCTCTATGATCTCGCCACCGGCAAGCCGAAACTGCAGATTACGAAGGGTAATTTCGTCGTCACGCGGATAGTCAAGATCGACGATAGATCCAGAACCATATTTTTTGAGGCAAATGGCCGCGAGCAAGGCCGTGACCCATATTTTACGCATTTCTACCGAGTCGGATTTGATGGCAAGGGAATGGCGTTGCTTACGCCGGATGATGGCACCCATCAGGTAACACTATCGCCCGACGGCAAGTACTTCATCGATTCGTACTCAAAAATGAACGTCGCTCCGGTAACGGTCCTTCGCGATATGACCGGAAAGTTGGTCACGACCTTAGAAAAAACCGATGTTTCACGTTTGGCAGCAACGGGTTGGAAACCGCCGACACCGATCACAGTCAAGTCACGCGATGCAAAATGGGATCTATACGGTGTAATGTTTACGCCGACCGATCTGGATCCTGCAAAGAAATATCCGGTAATCAACTATATCTATCCCGGCCCGCAGGGCGGCGGCGTTGGCTCCCGCGCATTTTCAGCTAGCCGTAGCGACCATCAGGCTTTGGCGGAACTGGGGTTTGTCGTAGTCATAATCGACGGCACTTGTAACCCTGACCGGTCTAAGTCATTCCACGACGTCTGTTACGGTAATATGGCCGACAACACGCTTGAGGATCAGATCTCCGGGATGAAGCAGTTAGCTGCAAAATATCCGTATATGGACCTAGATCGCGTAGGTATTTGGGGACACTCAGGCGGTGGATTTGCGACGGCCGCCGCAATGTTTCGATATCCGGATTTCTATAAGGTCGGAATTTCCGAATCGGGCAACCACGAAAACCGCAATTACGAGGATGATTGGGGCGAACGGTACATCGGTCTCGTAGCCGGAGATAATTATGAAAAGCAGGCAAATCAGAACTATGCCAAGAATCTCAAAGGCAAACTGATGCTCGCTCACGGTGCGATGGACGACAATGTGCCCCCATACAACACTTATCTCGTGGTGGATGCCTTGATCAAGGCCAACAAGGATTTTGACCTGGTCATCTTTCCGAATGCCCGCCACGGTTACGGGGGAGATAGTTTTTATATGATGCGGCGGCGTTGGGACTATTTTGTCAAGAACCTGTTGGGTGCCGAACCGCCAAAGGAATACAAGATCACGCCAAAACCTGATCCGCGAATGGCACAATAATTTTTACTTTTGAATACTCCAAGTGCCTCGTCGAACTATTCGGCGGGGCACTTTTCTTTTGCGGTCAGAGCGATGATCAGAGAAATTTCACCGATCTTCGAGCTTTTGGGTTTCGTCTTCACTGTTGTCAAATAGTGAAGTATGCGTCGGGAGAGCTTCAGCGGCGCTTGTATTCATTTCAAGCTGGATCTTTGCGACCGCGTCGCGGGCCTTTTCAATGTCGCGAGCCTGAACTTTCAGAGACAGCACACCTTCATTGTTCGGTATGCCATTCAGCGCGTGCAGCGAACGGGTACGCACCTCGATCTTGGCATTGCGGCTCAAAAAGCCCTTCTTAAAACTGATGTCGAGAATATCTGCAGTGGACAAACGAGCTTCTTTTATTCCCTCCGAGATCAAACCGAGTATTTTCTTTTCGAACTCAAGTACGATGCCGGCGGGCGAGAACTTTGCCACGCCATTGACCTGAGCAATGCCGTGACTGGTCTCTGTCTTAAAAGGAACGCTGATAAAATTGTGCATACTTGACGTCAAGAACTCGAATGTTGGGAGTGTGTCTGATAACCCAAAGGCCTTACTGGCTACGGATTACGCTTCCGACTAAAAAACCGTATAACTCCAACAATACTGATCAACAACCAGAAGAATTCTACTACGAAAGCTGAAAAGTTAAAGCTGAAATACAAAGAAACGAGTATCAGCAGGGCCCCAAAGGCGTTGTAGATCGAATACGCAAGTTGTTCGCTTCGAATACGGCCAAACTGCAGCGATATGTATGTCAAGACAATTGCCGCAACGCCGATCGTCCCGAGTAGGTCGTACCAAGCGTAGGTCATTTCATTCGCACCACAAGGCCTTTCGCCCCGACAGCCCAGGTCGCTTTTTTGCCCTTTGTCTGCACGGCATTGTATTCCGACTTATCTATCGAGAGCCAACTGCCAAGTTGATACGAGGAAGTGTCCGAACCGGTCGAACCGACGGTTACGGCGTGATATTTATCTAAATATGCTATCGCGGAACGGAAGCCGTGCGGGAACTCAGGGCTCTGATACCACGACTTACCGCCGTCGCTTGTAAAGGCGATCTGATTCTTTGCAGCGATCTCCGGTTTTTCGTAATTGCCGCCGACGATCACGCCGTTCTTAGCATCCCGCATAGCGATACCAAAAATACCGCTACCCGACGTGCCCTTGACCATCGGGGTGTCAGCGACCTGCCACGTTTTGCCGCGATCAATGGTCCTAAAAACCCTCGCGTCGCCGCCGCCTGTGACAATAAACGCGTTGTTGTTGCCATGCGTGATAATGCAGGTGCCGCTTGCGGCAAATGCCGCCTCACCGGATCCGGCCGCAGGCATTCCGCCCGTGTCGATCTGCGTCCAGGTCTTTCCGCCGTTCGCGGTTTCGATCAGGTTGAACTTGTCATCGACCGGGTCCGCCATTGCAATGCAATTATTCTTGTCCCAGCACGCCATAGCATCAAAAAATGCTTTTGAGTTCGTATTGGTAAACTGCAGATTCCACGTCGCGCCGCCGTCAGTGGTTTTGTAGATCCGCGATGATCCACCGTTGCCGATACTCAGAATATAGGCCGTATTTGGATCAAACGCCTCGATATCGCGGAAATCAAGTTTCTCAGCGCCGGGAACTATCATCACCGACCAGGTTTTTCCGCCGTCGAGTGTTTTTATCACTGTTCCGCCGGTACCGCTTGCCCATACGACGTTTTCGTTTACGACCGCAAGCCCGCGAAAACTCGCTGTGGTATTCACGGTCTGCTTGATCCATTGTGCCGTGGCGAATTGGGCACTTAAGAGAATGACCAATATGCTAAGTATGGTTTTCATAATTTATCTGACCTAACCGCAGACCAAAGGGGCGACGCAGGTCAAAAAGCGACAACTTGATATGCTGACTTGGCTGGGTGAGGTCAATTTTCTCAATACACCATCCGAGCCTTGACGGTTCCTTTGATCCCTTTCAGTATCTCAAACGCTTCTTTGGACAACTCGTGATCGATGTCCAATATTACGTAACCGATCTGGTCGTTGGTCTTGAGGTACTGGCCGACGATATTGATCCCGGCTTTAGAAAGTCGGGAGTTGATCTGCCCTAATACGCCCGGAATATTCCGGTGAATGTGCAGAATACGATGGGTCGATGCCTGCGGCGGCAAACTCACGGAGGGCACTGTGTGTGAGCCTGCAGAGATACCGAGTTCGAGGTATTTCGTCAGTTTTGAGGTAACGTCGAGCCCGATGTTTGCTTGAGCTTCTTCGGTCGATCCGCCGATATGCGGCGTCAGGATCACGTTCGGCAGGTTTTGTAGAACCGACTCGAACGGATCACCGTTCTTTTCCGGCTCGATCGGAAACACATCGACTGCGGCTCCGATTATCTTTCCGGCCTTGATCGCTTTTTGAAGAGCTTCAATATCGACCACATCGCCGCGGCTGTGGTTGATCAGAATGCTGCCTCTACTCATTTGCTTGAGAGTTTCGGCATTTATCATATTTCGCGTCGTCTCATCAGACGGCACGTGGAGCGTGACGATATTCGACCGTTTCAGCAGGTCCTTTAATTCGCGTACAGATTTTGCATTACCGAGCGGCAGTTTGGTTGCGATATCGTAATAGATCACCTGCATCCCCATCGCCTCAGCCATCGTCGATACCTGCGAACCGATATTGCCATAGCCAATGATGCCAAGCGTTTTGCCGCGAAGTTCGAAGCTGCCTTTAGCGTCTTTCAGCCATTCGCCACGATGTGCGGCAGCATTTTTATCCGCGATCTTTCGGATAAGCATTACGCTGAGCCCGATTATCAGTTCGGCCACTGACCTTGTATTTGCGTGCGGTGCATTAAAAACAGCAACGCCGTTTTCCGTGGCGGTGTTGAGGTCTACCTGATTTACACCGATACAAAAACAACCGATCGCCACGAGCTTATCCGCCGCCTCCAAGACATTTTTGGTGATCCGCGTCTTTGACCTTATACCTAGCAAATGAACGCCGCTAACGGCCTTAATAAGCTCACTCTCGCTCAATGCTCCGTTAATTCGTTGTATCTCAAAGTATCCGCCGTGATTCAACTCATCAACGGCGGCGTCAGAGATGTTCTCAAGCAAAAGTATCTTGATCTTGTAACGGGGATATGATGTTTGGGCAGATTTCATTTTGTAAAAAATATGGCCAATTGTCAGAGTGGTTCCGACAATTGGCCACCACTTACTGACAACCGATCTACATATGTATCGTCATGTCGTGCACACCCTCGGCGGCTTCCATAACTGCTTCGGAAACGGTCGGGTGGGCGTGAATAACGCGTCCTAGTTCGTCGGCCGTCGTCTCGAGCGACATTGCTACGCAGGCCTCGGCCAGCAGTTCGGTCGCGTGCGGACCAATGATGTGGACGCCGAGGACCTCGTCATATTTCTTCTCTGACACGATCTTTACGAAACCGTCAGTTTCGCCGAGGATGCGAGCCTTGCCCGATGCCGAGAAAGGGAATTTGCCGACCTTGACGTCATAACCGGCTTCTTTCGCCTTTGCTTCGGTCAGGCCGACGCTGGCGACTTCGGGATCACAATATGTGCAGTTCGGGACGAGGTTTTGCTTAATCGGCTCTACCTTTTTGCCCGCGATCTTTTCAACGACCAGAATGCCTTCTTTCGAAGCGAGATGAGCGAGCCAAGCCGTATCAATAACGTCACCGATGGCGTAAACATTGGGTTCGTCGGTCTCGCAATATTCGTTCACCTTGATCGTACCGCGCGGATTGACGACGGCCTTGGTCTTATCCAAACCGATATTCTCGATCAACGGCATACGGCCGACGGCGACAAGTAGCATTTCGGCTTCGAACGTAACTTCATCGCCTTTCGCGTTTTTACCGGAGACCTTGATGCCTTTTTTGTCCTTGGTGAGTTTATCGAGCTTAACGCCAGTCTCACATCGAATGCCTTGCTTCTTAAAGGCTCGAGCAAGTTCCTTAGAAACGTCCGCGTCTTCGATCGGCACTATCCGATCCATTAATTCGACCACGGTAGTCTCGCATCCGAAACGGTGATAGACGCTCGCAAATTCGACGCCGACGGCGCCCGAACCCATCACGACCATCGATTTCGGCACTCTATCGAGTTCCAGTATGTGGTCAGAATTGACGACCTGCTTTCCGTCGGTTTCAAATCCGGGGATCGGTCGAACGACGGAACCGGTTGCTATAATAATGTTCTTGGTGTCGATCGTCTGTTTGTTGCCGTCTGCGGAGGTCACCTCGACCTTGCCTTTACCGGCGATCTTTCCAAAGCCATTGAAAACCGTGACCTTGTTCTTTTTCATCAAGTAGGTCACGCCCGCGGCATTTTTGTCGACGATATTCGATTTGTATTTCTGGATCCCGGCCCAGTCAAAACTGAGGCCTGTGACCTTCAAACCAAAATCTTCGAAATGACCCGCTTTCTGATATAGATGGGCTGCGTTCAATAGTGCCTTGGTCGGTATACAGCCACGCAGGCCGCATGTGCCGCCAAGTTTCGCGTCCTTTTCCTTTTCGATGATGGCTACCTTGAGTCCAAGTTGTGCCCCGCGGACCGCGGCAACGTATCCGCCCGGCCCTGCTCCGATAATAGTGATGTCAAATTGTTCTGCCAATGTAGTTAACCTCTATGTAGATAATGAAAAATTGCGTAAAGGACATTATAAGGCTTTCGAGAACTGCAGGCTAGTTAATTACTTTAGATTTGCGATAGACTGACCTCAGTATGATCCATTCAGACGAATTTCTGTCGATCGTCAACGACGCAAAGTCTCGAATTCGTGAGTTGACCGTGCCGGAGGCTCAGGAACGAGTCGCCGTCGGAGCCAAACTCATAGACGTCCGCGAAGATAGCGAATGGTCCGAGCACGCGAGCGGTGCGATACACATCGGGCGCGGTGTGATCGAGCGCGATATAGTTAGCGAGATCCCGGATAAATCGACCGAGATCATTCTGTATTGCGGCGGCGGTTACCGTTCGGCACTGGCGGCGGATATGCTGCAGAAGATGGGATATTCCAATGTGTGGTCAATGGACGGCGGCTGGAAGGCGTGGAAGGATGCCGGAGCACCTTTTGAAATGGAGATACCTTTCTAATGAATAACGATCAACGAGACAATGAATTTGACCCGAGAGCCCGCACCCGTGAGATCCGGGCGGAGTTTGCCGCACGAGGCGACGTCATCGGATGGTTTGAGGCTCTTTACACGGAAGCGGCGGGGGACAATACCAAAATTCCGTGGGGCGATCTTGTGCCAAATCCGTACTTAAGGGCGTGGGCAGAATCTACGGGCTTAAAGGGAGACGGTCGCAAGGCACTTGTCATAGGATGCGGCCTTGGCGATGACGCGAAATATCTGTACGATCTCGGATTTAAGGTTACGGCTTTCGACGTTTCGCCAACAGCGATCGAATGGGCAAAGCGTATCCATTCCGATACGGACATTAAATTTGAGAATGCCAATCTTTTTGATCCGTCCCGTGATTGGATCGGCGCATTTGATTTTGTGCTGGAGGTCTATACGATCCAACCGCTCCCGCTCGATCTGCGTCCGAAAGTGGTCGATGCGATATCGGCATTTGTGGGAGATGATGGAGAGCTTCTGGTGGTCACGCGTGGCCGCGAAGATGATGTCGAACCGGACGAATTGCCCTGGCCGATGTCCCGTAAGGATCTTTCCCGCTTTGAATCGAACGGTCTCGTTCAAACCGATTTTGTCCAGATGCCGGGCGAAGAAGACGAACCGCCGCGATTCGTGGTCACATATAGACGCAATTCTATGCCCGAGTAGTTAAATTGTTCAATTATTGTCGCCGATCGCCGCGATTGCTATCAAGGCGAGGCACGTTATTTGCACGTTACTATTAGCGGAGTCCTTTTATCGGCATTTGCTCTAAGTTGAGTGAAAAATTACACGATTACTCTGCAAAATCGGTAAAATATACGCACGTACAGGAGAACCGGACTTATGCAATTCAAGCAATTCTATCTTGGCTGTTTATCCCACGCATCGTACTATCTCGGTTCGGACGGCGAGGCGGTGATAATCGATCCGCAGCGTGACGTTCAGCAATATCTGGACGAGGCCGCCGCCAATGACCAGAAGATAAAATATGTTATCGAGACCCACTCACACGCCGATTTTGTGAGCGGGCATCTGGAACTTGCCGGCAAGACCGGTGCCGACATCATCTACGGTGAGCGTGCAGCGACACATTTTCCGACACATAAGGTTCGCGACGGCGACGAGTTGATGGTCGGCAAGATCAAATTGAGATTTCTTGAAACGCCCGGACATACGCCTGAGGGCATCACGATAGTTGCCGAGGACACAGAAGACAAATATGCACCGCTGAAGATGTTCACGGGCGACACGCTATTTATAGGGGACGTCGGACGGCCTGATCTGATCGGTTCAAAAGGCTTTACCGCAGAGCAGATGGGCGAGATGCTGTACAGTTCGCTCCACAATAGTATCCTCGCATACCCGGATGAGACCGAGGTTTATCCGGCACACGGTGCGGGTTCGCTCTGCGGCAAGTCGTTGTCGAAGGAGACTTGGTCGACACTCGGGAATCAGCGCCAGTTTAATTACGCTCTTCAACCAATGAGCGTTGAGGAGTTTGTAAAGATCGTGGCGGCCGATCAACCTGAAGTGCCGATGTATTTCCCAAAGAGTGCGGCAAAAAATCTACAAGGCTCCGGCTCTCTCGACGATATCGCCAAGCCACGGCAGATATCAGAAGACGAGCTGATCACGTTTGATGGAGTCGCGATCGACGTCCGGCAAGCCTCTGAGTACGGGGCAGGTCACGTGCCGAATTCGGTCAATATCGGGCTCGGTGGGCAATTTGCTTCGTGGGCCGGAACGCTGATCCCGATCGGAACTCCGATCGCGATCATCGCTGAAACCCAAGACCAGGTTGACGAGGCGGTCACCCGGCTTGCACGGGTTGGGCACGAAAATGCCACATACTTTTTCTTGATCAGCGACTATTCCGGAGACATCAGAAAGGTTGGACAGGTATCCGTGGACCTCGTCGACCAATTGATCCGGGACGGCGGCAAAATTCAGTTTGTTGATGTCCGCAGGGCATCAGAACACGCCGCAAGTCACGCACCTCAGACTACCAATATACCGCTTGATAGACTTGCTGTTGATTTCGAAACGCTCGATCCCACGGCGCCGACCTACGTTATATGCCAAGGCGGTTATCGATCGAGCATTGGGACGAGCATTCTCGAAAACGCAGGGTTTCGTGAATTGTTGAACGTTACGGGTGGAACCGCGGCGTGGCTCGCGGCGGGCTTGGAGACGCAAGTGTCGACCGCAGTCTGCGCAGCAACTAAACAGGTGTGACATATGCGAATTTTATTAATATTGGTCTCAATAATGGTCTTGTTCTCCGGATGCCAGAAGTCCGGTAGGACAACGACTGATTCGGGTGTTCAGACATCGTCCACTACCGTAAGAGAGGCCTCACCGGTCGAAACGCAGGTAGCAGTCTCAAAGGCCTATTCTCAATTCATTGATGTACGGACGCCTGAAGAGTATGCGGGCGGCCACGCCGCGAGGGCGGTAAATATACCGCTGGATACATTAATGGGCAGCCTTGATCGTCTCGAAAAGAACGAACCGGTTTATCTGATATGTCAGACCGGGCGACGGTCAGGTCAAGCCGCCGAAATGCTAAAGGGAGCGGGTTTTAGCAATGTGATCAACGTGACGGGCGGCACTACCGCCTGGCAAGCCGCTGATCTGCCAATGGAAACTAAGCCGCCACATAATGTGCCGGCACCAAAATAGAGGTTTATAAAGCAAATGGAAAACTTGATCATATTGATTGCGGCCGCTGGAGTCTGGCTGTTGTTGCAACTCGTTATTTTGCCAAGGCTCGGCTTCAGCACCTGAATGCGCGGAGCCTGCGACGCCGGGTCCCGGCGTGATAAACCGCATTCTGATCTAACGGAAAATGAAAGTACGAATATTAGTGGTGATGGTAGATGACTCGCGCTTATGAAATAAGGGTAATGATACTATCGGCCTTACTGCCGATAGTAATTTTCGTGGCTGGCGGTTGCGGCCAAGCAGTGAGTGTCAACCGCATCGTCACGTCAAATCTCGTTGGAGACAGTTATTCTCTATCGATCGAAGCTGCCGAGATCAACGGATTCGCCGGGCTTCACTCATTCGCCGTGGCGCAATATGATCGTAAATGGATTCTCATTGGCGGTCGTACTGATGGACTTCATCGCCGACAACCCTTCGCGGCATTTTCGCCGGACGGCAATAACACAAACGTCATCGTCATCGATCCGCAAACCAAGCAAAGTTGGAGTGCCGGAATCGCAGATCTGCCGCCTGCTATAAGTGAACAACTGCAATCAACCAATATGCAGTTTATTCAAACGGGGAAGACACTCTATTTGATCGGTGGTTACGGCTACAGCAAAGCGGCCGGAAACCACATAACTCATCGATCACTAATTGCGGTTAAACTCGACGGTCTCGTCGCCGCGATACAAAAGGGCGGAACGATCAATTCCCATTTTAGACAGATAATTGATCCGATTTTTGCTTTGACAGGCGCACAGATCGGCAAGATCGGCGACGTATATTATCTGGTGGGCGGTCAGGAATTTCAGGGTCGATATAATCCGATGGGTCCTGATCACGGTCCTGGATTCATCCAGAAATACAGTGATCAGATCCGCAGATTTCGTATCCTGGATGACGGCATAAAACTAGGCGTTGAAAAGCTTGCCGCGGTTACGGACAGCGACAATTTGCACCGACGTGACCTTAATATGTTGCCGCAGATATTTGCGAATAACAAAGAGGGTTTTACCGTTTTCTCCGGCGTGTTTCAGGTTTCCGCAAATGTTCCGTTTACAAACACCGTCGATATTTTACCCGATAAACACACGGTGAACACATCATTTACTCAATACCTCAATCACTATCATTCGGCAAAAGTAGCTCTATATGACGCGGCAAAAGAGAGTATGGAAAATATCTTCTTTGGTGGCATAAGCCAGTACGAAGATAATGCGGGTACGCTGACCAAAAACGATGATGTGCCTTTCACAAAGGTGATCAGCAAAGTGACCCGTGACAAGTTTGGAAAAATGAGCGAGGTAAAACTCGGCGATATGCCCGGATATTTCGGGGCAAGTGCGGAGTTTTTGGTTAGCCAGGATGTGTCAAAATTCGAAAACGATATTGTTAAGATCAATGATCTCAAGGGCGACCGGCTGCTACTTGGCCATATAGTCGGTGGAATAACCAGTTCACAAAAGAGTGTTTTTTTCAGCAACCGGGGATCAGAAAGTACGGCCAACAAGACTATCTTTGCGGTTTGGCTTACCAAGATACCTAAGTAAGGTGTGAACGACCATAGGACCTTTTTGAAGGATCCTTGAATTCTCGGAGCAAAGGTGAATTTTATGAGTAAATATTTTGATCCAAGCAATGCAATTCAAGATTTCTTAGTATTTGGTGAATTCGGTGATGTCAATCCGTCCATAACTGACTCGTCGACATTTACCTTTATGTCGCCTGATCGAATGGAGGAGCTTTTCGATCACGAGATCGAGGGCTGTTTCCTGTATTCGCGTCACTGGAATCCAACAAATAAATTCCTGTCCGATGCCCTGGCGCGAATGGAGGACAGCGAGGCGGCGCAGGCCAAGGCATCAGGAATGGCTGCCATCAGTTCGGCGATCATCCAACTATGCGGAAATGGCGATGAGATCATTTCGTCGCGCACCGTGTATGGTGGCACGTATGCGTTATTCAAGAATTTTCTTCCGCGATTCGGTATCAAGGTACATTTTGTGGATGTTCTGGATCTTGATGCGATAGCCGCTCTGATCAATGAAAATACAAAGGTAATTTATTGCGAATCTATCAGTAATCCATTGCTCGACGTCTCGGATATCCCGTCACTTTCTAAACTATGCAAAAGCCACGGGATCAAACTCGTCGTTGACAATACCTTCAGCCCGATGATGCTGTCGCCGATCCGACTCGGTGCAGACGTGGTGGTCCACAGTCTGACAAAATACATTAACGGTACGAGTGATTGTGTCGCGGGATGTGTTTGTGCAAGCAATGATTTTATACATCAACTGACGGACATCAACTCCGGAGCGTCGATGTTGTTCGGTGCCGTACTCGACAGCACGCGGGCCGCGAGTATTCTCAAAAACTTACATTCGCTGCACTTGAGAATGAGGCAGCACAGCCGGAATGCTCAATTTATCGCAGAGAATCTGCAGGAACTGGGCCTGAAGGTATTCTACCCGGGACTGCCCGACCACCCGCACCATCAGCTACTAACCGAAATGATGAACGACGGGTTTGGTTATGGAGGAATGTTGGCGATCGATGTCGGTGATGCAGCCACAGCAAATCGACTGATGACCAGAATGCAGGAGGAAAAGGTCGGTTATCTTGCAGTGAGCCTCGGGTATTTCAAAACTCTCTTCAGCTCGCCGGGCCACAGCACATCATCTGAGATCCCCATTGAAGAACGTCAGGCGATGGGATTGAGTGAGGGCCTTGTCCGATTTTCGATCGGGTTGGATAACGACATCCAACTCTCGTTCGAGCGTATCAAATCCTGCCTGAAAGAACTCGGCATCGTCTAAAAGAAAGTGCCGGGGCGACGACGCTCCGGCACTATTTTTCTCTACTGGATCGACACCGATGACTGTGCCCGTGGCTGATCTGTAAACCTCCCCTGATTGTTACCCGTCTAAATTGGAGTTTTCGGGTTAAGGAGAACGTGTCCGCATGATGCTCTGGGAGGCATGCCTCCCAGAGCATCATGCGGCCGGCGGCGGTTGTAGAAATCGATCCACTTGGCCGTTAGTTCTCGTACCTGGTCCAAACTTTCAAAGATATACATATCGAGGATCGCCTGACGATATGTCCTGTTAAAACGCTCGACGTAGCCGTTTTGCATTGGGCGTCCGGGTTTGATGAACGCGAGCTCGACCTGGTTCTGCTCGGCCCAGTCCGCGACTGCTACGCTCGTGAACTCCGGTCCGTTATCGAATCGGATCCGCTGCGGCAGGCCTCTCGTTTCGGCGAGCCGGTCAAGCACTCTGATGACCCTTCTGCTTCCGAGATTGAGATCGATCTCGATTGCCAGCACCTCGCGTCGGTGGTCGTCGATCACGTTAAAGGTGCGAAACCGACGTCCGTCACCCAATGCATCGCTCATGAAATCCGCCGACCAGCTTTGGTTCGCACTGACGGGAACCGTCAATGGCTCAGGATGCCTCGTCGGAACACGCCGCTTATACTTTCGACGCTTGTTCAGCTTCATCTCGCAGTAAACACGGTGCACACGCTTGTGGTTCCAACCGTGCCCGTCGGCTTTGAGCAGATCGTAGAACTTCCCAAATCCGAGATCGGGATGGTCTCTGGCGAGATTGCCCAGAGCTTCGATCAACGCCGCGTCGTCCCTTTGTTGCGGCGAGTACCGATACACCCGTCTCGATATCAACACCGCTTCACACGCACGCCTCTCACTAAGCTCATGTTCCGTTTTCAAATACCCGACCGCCTCTCGCCTCAACGGCGTCACCAGCCTTTTTTTTCGATCAGTCCTTTCAACGCTCGGTTCTCTAAACTCATCTCCGCGTACATCGCTTTCAGCTTTGCGTTCTCTTCCTCAAGCTCCCGCAGCCTCTTGATCTCGCTCGCTGTCATCCCGCCATACTTCGCCTTCCAGTTGAAATACGTCGAATCCGAGATCGAATGCTCGCGGCATACCTCAGCCACCTTCCGACCGTTCTCCACCGCTTTCAATATCCCCAATACCTGCCCTTCACTAAACTTACTCCTCTTCATCTTCAGCCTCCTTCTCTATCCTATCTCAAAGGCCGAAATCTCCACTTACCAGTGGTTACATTCTAAGGGATCCTTACAGATCCTTCAGGTCTATCTTCGCACTGACAGCCAATTTTCGAACAAGTTTCCAGCCTCGTATGCCAGTGACTCACAGTCGTTTCGTCGTCTCAGGCTCTATCCTCGTAAGCATCCGCTACGGAAGAGCGATGAAATCCAGGTCATATATCTCGTCATTCACCGATACAATCTGCGTCCCGTTTGCGAATTGAAAACGTTTACTGGCGACGGAGATCGAGTACGTTCGACCGGCCTCAATATCATCAAATCGATAGTAACCGAACGGGCCGGTCAGTGACCTTCGGACCGGTCTCTCGGGGTCACTCAAGCTCACCCAAACATTGCGAATGCCGTTGCCGTTTGCCGTTACGACACGACCGCTGACAGAAGTATGGGCGGCAGTCGGGATAAATTCGTTTTGGTAGCGAGCGATTGCAAAATCATAATCTGTGCCGTTCCAGGACCTGCCAGCAGCTAAAATACCAGTATTTTGATGGATCGCAAGGGCATTTATGCGGGCATCGTTGTTTGGAAAGCCCGTGAGAGTCCTGCCCAGCGTTCCCCAACCGAAAACCAATGCTCCGCCCGGCTCAATTTTTGCGATGCCGAATCTATCGCCCGTCCCTGGGTTGCTCGAACCGCCAACGATCATCTGTCCGTCGGGTTGAAGCAGAAGAGCATTTGCTTCGTCATTTGGATCGTCAAGGACAAAATCGATCAGCGAAATGCCGCTCGCACCGAAATTCTCGGTGAAATTCGTATCTAGTACGCCGTTCGCTTCGTAACGCAGAACAGCAAAATCGTGGTCGCCGCCGACATTCAATCCGGTCGAACTCACAACGATCTTATCGTCGGGCTGAATAACGATATCGGTTGCTCGATCATTCAAAGTTGCCGAGATGTCCGATGTTGTTATTCCGCTCGTGCCAAACGTTGTGTCGATTGCCAACGTCGTCAAATGTCTGCCTACCTTTACATTTTCGCTGATGCCGTCGTTTCCGTAGCCTGCAACGACTAGTTTGCCGTCTGTTTGAAATGAGCATTCGAGAATTTCGTTGTTCATTCCTACCGTGCCAAGATTGTTGACAACCGATGTTTCAAAATTTCCGGTTGCCGAAAATCGGGCGATTCTTCCGCTTCTCGTCGTTGTCCCCGATGAACCGCAACCGATTATTTTGCCATCGGTCTGAATTGCCAACGCGTGAAATCTTGCCGCACTTGTCGTGGTTGCCACTCCGTCGAAGCTAAACGTCGGATCGGGAATTCCGTTGGACGTGAATTTTACAATTGTTCCTCCGTTTGTATCGTATTCGCCAGCGACAAAGAAACTGCCGTCGTTCATTACTTTTAAATCGTAAAAATATGAATCAAAATTGGTGCTTAGTTGATACGAACCATCGTTCATAAACGTCGTGTCGAACGTTCCGTTGGCGTTGAGTCTGAGGAGTCTGGCGATAATAAAACCGTTTGAATCTTGCCAACCCGCGACCATAATTTTACCGTTTGGCAAACCCGCGATTGCTTCAATATTCGTAAATCCGAGATTCGCTTTGCCGTTTGGCGTAACGGAATTGAAGATATAATCAACTGAGCCGTCCGTGTTAAAACGCTGTGTGCAAATTCCATCATTATTGCCCGAAAGATTCGGGCGATCTTGCGAACCGACGGCGATTATTCTGCCGTCCGTTTGCAAAACGATTTCGCTGCCGTCTTCGCACCAATGCGATCTGGTTACGCCGTCGACATCGAACGAATTGTCGGACGAACCATTTGCATTAAATCGGGCTAGGATGAAATCATCCTCAACATAAAATGTAAAGACCGAACGCTCATCGGCAATCCCGACGATTTTGCCATCCGTTTGCTGAACGATTTCGTTGAAATAGTAATTTTCTGAATTCGGTGTAAGTGCGATGGTTTTGATCCCGTCGCCGTCAAAAGTCGTGTCTAAACTTCCGTTCGCATTGTAGCGAAACAACGCCGGATCATACCCGATACTCGTTAAGCCGCCGCCAACCAATATTTTCCCGTCGCTTTGCACAAGGAGACTTCGTGCCTCGCCATTTTCAGTTCCGACAACGGTTTGGACAATTCCGTCGCCATCGAACGATGTATCATAAGCTCCGGTCGTTAGAACGCGAACGACCGAAACATCACCGGAAGTTGTCGAATTCAAACTTTTTCCGGCAATGAGAATTTTTCCGTCAGTCTGTAATGCTAAACCTCTAGGAAAAAACAGATTCGGATTTAAGCTCAATCTTCCGTCCGAGTCAAAGCTAGTATCGAGCGTTCCGTCTGTATTCAAACGCACGACCGTCGTCGTGTTGCCAAACATCGAAACAGACATTGTGCTAAAAACGATTTTGTTATCTGTCTGAATGACGAGAGCCAAAGGGTTTCCCGAAGCCGTAATAGTTTGGATTCCATCGCCGCTAAAGGTTGTGTCGAACGTGCCGTCCGTATTCAAACGGTAAATGTATGCCGTATTCGCCGAATCGCCGCCACCGCCGACCACGACAATTTTCCCGTCAGTCTGAACAGCGACCGCATTCGCAGAATCGAATTGCGATCCGTTCGTCAAGGTAAAAAATCCGTCGCTGCTAAACGTAGTGTCGAGTGTTCCGTCCGAGTTGTATCGGGCGACGAGATATTCATAAAGAAATGCCGTTCCTTGATCTCGAGTCCCAACGACCACGATTTTACCGTCAGCTTGAATTGCCGAATCTCTAGGTCTTTCGTCCCGCTGTGCCGCCGCAAAATCAGAAATAACATAACCGCCGGTCACGCCGAAAGTTGTATCCAGGTCGCCCGGCAACCCAAATATCTGCGTCGAAAGCAACAATACAAATAGCAGACGTCTCATATCACCCCTTTTCGATCATCAGGTCGAAATACTAATCTTTGATCGTCCATCCTTGTCCTGTGCCGTAGATCTTGCCTTCTTTGCATTTCGGGCTCGATGGAACAAAGAACTTGCTTTCCTTGTTTGGGCCCATCTCTTTGCCCCCTCTGTCGTTGTATCCTAGAATTTTTTTATAAACAAAGGAAAATTTTGTGATGTCATCATCTTTCGCGTCAGCCAGATCATCACGACCGCCGATAGTGCAAGCAGTTTGACCGCTCAAAGGGCATTCTACTTCAGAAATATTTTCGGTCTTCCATTTACCGCTATTGCGGTTGAAATACTTCACTTTGGAAACTATGATGTTTCTCCCGGTGTCATTTCGGATCAGAAAAGATACGTTTTTGCACGCATCCCCGAGCCCTCCTGAACTGTCCTGTGATCCAGCATCAGACGTTCCGCCGATACTCCAGCCTTGTCCGTATCCGTAGACCTTTTCTACCCGACAAACAGGATCTGTTGGCATGAATTGCTGGCTTTCACGCTTAGTGTTACTGTTCACGTCTTGGTAGACGAAGATCACGCTAGTCAATCTATCGCCTTCGGCATCAGCCAGATCTTCGCCGGTATGGATCAATAGATTTCCGCCCACGGTACAGCTCGAACCTCGCTCACAACGGGCATAGCCTCCCGCAATGTCCTCAGTTTTCCACTTCCCTTTGCTGGCATTGTAGTACCTGACCTGTTTGACCTCGATCGCGACATTTCGGTCATTTGTAACCTTGAACGTCACATTTCGGCACGAATCGAAAACGACTTCAAATATCGGATCCAGGTCACTCGCTCCGGCTGATTGGCTGGAAAGCAAATATAGTCCTAAACCCGAGATAACGATCGCGAAAACTACTAACGCACGTTTCATTATTTTGCTCCTATTCTCTATAAACTAAGTCCTCAATGCCATCTACGGCACTTCGATCTTTGTCACGCTAACGGAACACTTTGTTTTCTCATCAGGCACAGTTTCACCAGTGACCTTGATCTCTTTTCCGGCCGTCACCTCTTGGCCTTTTTCGGTATAGACCAGCAGATCGTTCCAAGAATAGTTCGCGGGCAGAGGCTTGATCTTGTTTGGTTCGCTCTTGTCGCTGGTCCAGATTGTGACTTTGACCGCATCACCAGTCGCGTCGGCCTTGGTCATTAGAAATAATTGATAACCGACCGCGGTGATCGCTCCGCCCTTTCGCAGTTGAATGGTGTCGATAGTTTTCGGCAGCGAAAGGTAACCTTGCAGGACCGCTTTCGTGCCTTCGGCTTGCGAGCAGACGTCTTTGATCTCAAACGGTTTTGGCGAACTACATCCAAATGCGAAAAGGCAAAGACTTGATATTGCAATAAATAGACGCTTCATACTAGTTTTGTTTTCGGAGTCGAGGACGTAAAGGGTCCGCCCTCGATATGCCAGATAATTGATCGACTAGTGCATAGCTAGGGCCTTTTGGTCGTTCGCATTGGCTTCCTCGGCTGTTTTCGTATTTTCGGAGCCGCTGTCGCGGAGTTCGGATCTCTAGTTGTCGTTGGTTGGGACCGTATATCCTGAATCTCAAAATTACCCAGTTTATCTCCTAAAACAACCGGCGGTTTCAGCTCCCCGGCGGGCTTTGGAGCCTGAACCGGCTTAGGTTTTGTCTTTCCAGTTTCGCTCAAACTAGTAGATGTTTCATTGGTTCGGCTCACTGGATTTTCGACGTTATTACTACCTTTGTTTCCGCTAGTAACGGAGCTACTTTCCCGAATATTCGTCCGTTTTCTGTAGTCAAGGTGTGCGTCACCCGAATCTTTGGGCCGCCCTTTTGTTCTATTTTGGTTAGAAACAGCGGAATTCGTCGACTTTCCGGCTTTCCGCGAAGCGGGTTGTTTCTGCTGCTGATTTGGATTCGTAGTGCTATTGGTTGGTCGACCCTGAGGAGCATTTTGCTTCCGCGCTCCCAAATAGCCACCACTCTGACCGTTGATCATAACGCTAGTTGCCGTAGGCTGCGCGGGCGACTGAATTGCCTCTGGTCGCTGTGCTTTGACGTTTGAGGTTCGGTTCGGGGAAGGGGATTTCGTGTTTTTGACTTTGGCTGCGGGTTTTTGCGTTTTGTGTGTTGTGTTATTTACGCCGCCTTCCCTATATGCAGGCTGAGTAGGGCTAACTTGGGTTCCCGTACTCGGAACACGGTGAGTTTCGTCGTTTTCAACCTCGATCGTTCTAATTGGCGTTTTCTTTATCTTTCGCGGAGTCGGCATAGCCGAGGGCGAAACATTACTACTCGCTTCAGTCTTTGCCGGTTGAACGAAGATCATTCCGACCGAAAATATTGTCATGATTGCCGCAAGCACGTATAGATCTCTCTTTTTCATTTTGTTTGCTCCTTGTTTTCTCGTAAACCCGCTTTGTTGTAAACTTCAGCAACGGTTATTTACGTCCACTGTATTGGGTTGACTGGGATATTAGATCGAATTTGCGAGACAAGTCCTCAAAGATTCGCTCAAAAAATCTCAAGGAAATTCTCAAAGCGTTTATGAGTAATGAAATCAATAACTTATACGAGTTTGCGAATTTTCGTTTCGACGCGGAAAAGGGAAAGTTATGGCAGGATGAAAAGCTGATTCTACTCTCACCAAAAGCTACTGAGTTATTGAAATTGCTTCTAGAGGAAAATGGTGAGTTTGTTTCAAAGGAAGATATCTTTGATCGCGTCTGGGCGGACACATTTGTAGAAGATGGAGTATTAACCCAAAATATCTACACGCTACGCAAATTTCTTGGCAAAGACTCTAACGGTCATCAATTGATCGAGAATAGGACGCGGCTCGGCTATCGGATAACAGTGCCCGTGGTTAGTTCTTCCAGCAAAAATCCTTCGGAAAACAATAAAGTCTCTGCAGAAGATGCTGGCGATCATCGCCTGTTGCCTAGTGTGCGACCAGTCTCCGGACGAACTCGAAAGGGAGTGGTTTTCTCGATTGGCTTTCTCTTACTCGTAATCTTGGTGGGCACATCTTATAAATATTTCGGGTCGAATTTAAAATCACTCTTTCGGAAGCCGATCGAGCGCGTTCGATTTACCTCGCTAACAAGCTCGGGCGATCTCACTAGCGCTGTTATCTCGCCGGACGGAGCTCTGCTTGCGTTCGAACGTGGGGACGGCCTGTTTTTGAAAGATGTCCATACCGAAAAGGAGATCCAGATCCATATACCAAACGCTAAAGCATTTGGTGCTCTCCAATTTTCACCGGACGGAAATTATATCTATTTCCGAAATAGCGGAATTATCAGTTCGAGGGCTGCAATCCTTAAGGTATCGCGGTTTGGCGGAGAACCGGAATTGATCGTAGAAAAAGCCTGGGGTTCTTTCAGCATATCGCCTGACGGAAAACGAATCGCATATTTTCTAAATGTTCCACCGGTAGCAAAATTCAATTTGCTCGTCAGAACGATTGAAACTGGTGAAGAAGTGCAATATCGAGCAGCAGACCCACCGGAAAATCCGTGTGCTGTTTGTTCTCCGGCCTGGACACCCGATGGTAATAGGCTCCTCTTTACGATAAATGTTCCTCCTACCTCAGGTCGTCTATTTATTCAGAATTTGGCGACCGTTGAGCGCGAAGAGATCAAAGTTGAGAGATTACAACGTTTTGAGCAGGCGGCCTGGCTTCCCAACGGTGAGAGTTTTGTTGTTTCGGCAACGGAGAGAAGTAAGTACTTTCACCTCTGGCAAATTTTTTATCCGGGAGGGGAACCTACTCCCCTCACCAGCGGACTTGCAAACTATAAAAAGGTATCGATCTCCGCCGATGGTCGTTCTATCATCACCCTCAAGGATGATGAAACCTCAAATATTGTTCTGAGCGACGCAAAAGCACTTGGTGAGCCTATACAGATCACATCGGGCGATCAGAATAATTTCGGCCAAAAGGGCTTAGCCTGGGTCGATGAAAAGCGACTTCTGTTTTCCAGCTCCACGGAGTCTGGACTATCGGATAGTTTGGTTGTGATGAATGTTAACGATAAGTCAAAAATTACGATCCCGAGCAAAAAGGAAAGTGCTTTTCGGATACCGGTCTCAGACGGGGAATTTATCTGGTTTGCTATGAGCGTAAACGGCGTCTCACAGATCTTCCAGATGGATATGGATGGAAAAAATGTCGCTCAACTAACAGAAACTACTGATGGGCAAAAGTATTCTCCACGCATTTCAAATGATTCTAGGCACCTTTATTACGTAATTAATAGGAAAAATGACGCTGCCATTATGCGGTTTGATCTGCAGAATAAGAGTGAAGAAGTTTTTTTTATAAACCCGGATGTCCAGCCAGGAACATTCTTAGAACTTTCCCCTGACAACAAGTATCTGACATTTTCACGCAGGCTAAAGGGTGAAGACGATACATCGGAAAAAATGATGGCGATCGTTTCGATTGAAAATACTGACGATCTCCGGTTTGTTTCGGCTCAGACCCTGCCGGGCATAAGACGCTTTTCACCCGACAGCCAGTCTCTCGACTACATCTTCGCGCCAACCGACGGGACTCAGATCGTCAGGCAAAAATTAGACGGCGGCGAACCCCTGCCGATCGTGACCGTTAAGGGTCAGACAATTTTTAATTTCGCTTGGTCAATAGATGGAAAGCAGCTTGCTATGGCGTTGGGAAAACAATCGCGTGATGCCGTTCTGCTCTCAGAGTTTAGCAGGTAGAGAATTACGAGGCTCGAATTACTGGCGGTTCGCATCTTGCCCAAACGCTAAACCGGCTCGTGAAAAAGGCGCGAAAATGCAAGTTTATTAATACAACAACTCAAAGAATTGCGGACAAAGCTAATGAATCCGGGTTGTGGTTACGGTGGAATGTTGGCCATCGACGTCGGAGATTCGGCAAATGCGAATCGTTCGATGACTCGAATGCAGCAAGAAAAGGTAGGATATCTTGCCGTCAGTCTCGGGTATTTCAGAACGCTATTTAGCTCACCAGGGCATAGCACATCATCAAAAATCCCATTCGAGAAACGGCAAGGAATGGGTCTGAGCGAGGGGTTGGTTCGTCTTTCGATCGGGCTCGACAACAATAACGAATTGACGTATGAGCGGATTCAAGAGTGTTTAAGTGAACTTGCGATCATCTAGGCAGTTGATCGGATAAGGAATAAGCCAGGTCGCTATAGACCCGACCCGTTCCGTCTGACCTTGACTCCGATCGATCGGTCGGCAATAGTGATTTGAACTCTTACCGCAGTCTATAACGCCTACTTTGTCGGATCATGCGCGTCAAATAATATAGCCGCCCTCTGTATGGATGGTTTGCGGTCATTCTTGACCTAGGATCGTCGTTGTTGGATGTACCGTTGCTGATTATTCAGACGTTAACGTCAGCCGAAGACATCTCAACTATCAAATATTCTTGTTTTTGAGCTCCGACGACAAATTTCTCGTTTTCGCGTGGTTCAGGGGTGACACTTTCGCTTAACCAATCCGATCCCTTTGGAAACGCAATTCGATTCGGTCGGCTGGTTTTGCGGTGACATTTGCGGCTGAACGTTTTTGTTGACAATGTTAATGACGGCTCCACTGTTCCAAACGGAGGTCAGGTGTAGAGTAATCGACTGTTTTTCCTTATAACCGTCCTTTCGTATATCGAAAAGATATCCGTTCGGCCCTGAGTCCATAGCAACATTTAATATTCTAGGGCGGCCACGTTTGGCAAGCGTTGCCGCACCTAACGCGGTCAAAGTCTCCGCTTTGGGCGAAGTAAATTCGATCCTTGCACTCGCCAGCTTATGGTTCGTTTTACAGTGCAAAATGCCGTCGGTGGTGATCCATACTTCGTAGGTTAGCGCTCGTCTGTTACGACCATCGGTTTCGCGTTTTTGCGGCTCGAAATTATCGTCAGTGACGACGTTGACAGGTTTCCCGGCATTCGAGTCGATTACCGGAATTTGACCGGTTGCGATCAAGGTCACACATAGGCTGGCAAAAATAGCTCCGAGACCACGACAAATGTTGCTTTGCACAATTTACTCCTCCGTTGATCCAGAGCTTGAGCTTTCACCTGGAGGACCAGATAGCGCTCCCGTTAAAATACGTGCCTGCGTAAATGTTTCTCCAATCTGCGTTCCCACCTCTTGATCTCGATTCGCGTCTCAATTACTTTGAGTGCCAAAACACGAAACCGTCGGGAGGTTTAGCGCCACGTAGGACCACTAAGTTGCCATCGTTCTGCATGCTCAACCAGACTGTTTTGGAATAAGGAGTCGGCGATTCTGAATCTATGCCGATAGTAAAATCAAAATAATCACTCCATCCCTTCTCATTTCGCCGTTTCAAATCGGACACCGAATCCCATACTGCCTTATTATTAGGGCCGTAAACTACAAGGTTTCCATCCTTTTGAAATACCGCCTTGACCCCAGGAAAGGGCGCGAGGATCGTCGGCTTGTTGGTTCCTGTATTCCATATTGGCTCGGGGCCCGTGCTAGCTGTCCTGTAGATAACGAGGTTGCCGTCTCCCTGAAATACTAGAAAGTGTTTCTTGTTCGGCGACCAGTAACGCTTATTTATCACAAATACGGTATTGACGGCGATCAACCCGGGCGTCTTGGCTATAATCTCGGCAGCCGTTTCGTTAGGGGCAGATGGGATCGGTGCCGGGGGCTGTTTACGAAAATCCGACGCGAGTTCGACGCGGATCAAGATTTCACCACCGTTCCACATACCTTCAGCAAATACATGATCCTTATTCACGACTCCCTTAAATGTTGTGGCCGGCCGCCCGAGAAATGCTTTATGTGCAATCAACCTGCGCATCGTTATCTGGCCGTCCTGTCCAATCTTAAAATCAAGCGAGTTTGCAGCATCACCTAATCCGTTGACCGTCATAGGAAGGTCGCCGGTCAGAGCAAAGCCCCCGACCTTTACCCCACTATCAATAACTCTTCCGACCGCCTGAAATCTTTCTGAGTTGTCACGCTTTTTTATGGTAACGGTCGCCGTGACATACCAACCTCCTTTGTCCGTCCATTTCGTCGCCGCCTTGATAACGGCGTCGTCCAAGAACGTTCCTGAATTAGTCTCGGCTGGTGGTTGTACACCACTGCCCATCTGCTGACTCGGGGCGAGGTAAATGGTTATGTCGCACTCCTTGCTGTCCCAGATCACCTTGCCTTTGGCATAAGGTGCTCGGAAATTATTCTCCATTTTCGCGACCTCGGCCGGTCGACCAAGAAACGGCTTGCCGCCGATATCGTGCCTGACCCGCACAGTAAAGGACGAGTCGTTGAGGATGTTGATGTACACAGTATTGCCTGGTATTTCTGAGCCATAAAAGGCCTTTAGAGGGAGGTTTCCGGCGAGCACCTTGCCCTTAACCTCAAGATAGGCTCCTGCCGAGAACTTCTCGCCGTTAGGCATTTGTATGTCGATGTCCGTGCGAACGACCCACTTGCCATTGGCGTCCGCGGGAAGCGTGGCTTTTTCAAATGCCTGCTTAACGAATACCGGTTGGGCAAAACCACTCGACACGAAAACGAGAGATATCACGGTAGCAAATAGTAACAGACTCAGTATTTTCATAATTTTTCCTCTATTCAGATCTAGTTTTTTACAAGTTCCACACGCCTGTTCTGGGCGCGTCCGGCCTCCGTTTCATTTGGGGCTACTGGTTTTGATAACCCCAATCCGGCCGCAGTCAGGCGGCTTGCGTCGATTCCCGCTGTAATTAGAAATTCCTTAACGGCAATTGCCCGTTTTTCAGACAATGTTTTGTTGAAAGCATCGCCGCCGATGTTGTCGGTATGACCCTCGACGGTCATTTTCCAGTCTTTGTTTGTTTTTAATACCGTGACTATCTGATTTAGAACGGTCTTTGATTCATCACGCAATTTATCCGAGTTGAAATCAAAGTTAATGCCGTAGATCACGGCCCGTCCGTCTTTTGTTAGATCAGTTGCAAGTTGACTGGCCGCTCCGTCTGTTTTATTGAGATCTTTGAATTGCGGACACTCCCCGACATCGCTGCTGATCTTTGTCCCGCTCCACTGGTCCGAATAACCTTTTGTTTCACCGGGGTTTCGGAGAAATGCAACGACCTGTTTTCCATCATTCAAAAAGGTAAATATACCGGTGAAATCCTCTGTTATTTTACTGCTGTCGTTCACGACCTCGGTTAGATTGGTTTTTAGAATACGGCCTTCGGTACCGCCGGACAGGACACCGCTGCGGTAGTCATAACACCCGACGACCGATGTGCCGTCCTGTTTTAGATGAAGCTTGCCAATGCCTTTGCCCATCTGATACGTGCCGCTGACATTTTCGAGCTGTGCGGTGTTAGTCAGTTGCTCACCATAACCGCGTATCTCGGCCAACTCGACCCTTTCTTTGCTCCCGAAATTATTCTTAAGCGTTAACCGCACCCAGCGTCCGGGAATTGGTTTTGCGATATTGAGGATCTGATCGTCTTTTTTCAGTGCAAGCGTTGTAGAGAGAACCTCGGCGAAACCATCAGTCTTTGAGACGTTAGAGATCTCGACCTTGATATCTTTCGCAGGTCTTTCTGAGTCGCTTACATAGGCACTGTCGAATGAAAACTTATTCAACAGCGTCTTTTCCGCCAGTTCAAAAACGAAAACTTGATCGACCGTGTATTGCGCACCCGCCTGCGATTCCCAAGAGCTTTTCGCTGATTCGTCGATCAGGTTGTAGGTCGTATATGTGTAATAGGCTTTTTCCCAATCCTTTGGCACCTCGACTATAGTCGTACCTGACGCGTACGCAAGATAGTTCACCTCAGTGTTTCCTTCGGCCTTCGCGACATTTGTATCCTCAGAGTTGGAATCGATCTGTTTCCGCCCGGCATTAGCAATTGTCGTGTTTGACCCACTATTTCCACTATTTCCGGCGAAGGGCAGATTGCCGCAAGCTGCGGTCAAGCATACGAGTAACAGGGACGGCAAAAGTTTAATTTTCATATTGTTTGTCATCTGCATTCATCTTGAGTCGGCCCGGAGCCAGCGGCGTCAGGAAACAAGGTTCGCCAGTTGTTGGATTCGTTGGCTTCGGCCACCTTTTTGTAGGGGTCGGCCTCGATGTAAACGAATGTTTCGGCAGGGATCTTTTTCATCGAAACATCAAACGTCTGAATCGAACTTTCGCCGCCTTTCAATGCTTTAACGGTGCTGCCTACGAAATATATGCCTTTGGCTCCCGATTGATCATTCTCTTTGAAGGTTACAAGCACATACGAAGCCCCGGCTGTAGGCTGACGACAAGCATTTGTGACCGTAACCGTTATTCGCTCGACAAACCACCCGCTTTTATCTCGTGTCAGACTCGCCCCGGAAACTATCAGATCGGGCATTGCTAGGACCGCAGACGCGGGAAGCGTCACGAAAATAAGTACCGCCAAAAATTTAAGATACAGCTGCGTCACGTATGGGTCTCCGGTTCGGTTCGTCTTGCGAATGCATTGTTCGTTGACTACCGTCACAATGGCAGGTTTTAGAAGGGGAAATCCTTTATGTTATTGTGTTTTTGCGGTTATTTTTTCTTTATTTTTTCTTTATGTTCTGTTAAATTGTTGACACAGAAAGACTTTGATTGGAGTACGTAGTTTGCCGGATACTGCAGCCAAGAATTTTTATAAATTTGGTAACTTCCGGCTTGATGCTGAGAGGTGTGTATTATTCGACGGCGAGAACGCGGTCGTCGACGCCACGCCCAAAGCACTCGCGATCCTGTGCGTGTTAGTCGAGTCGGCAGGGCGGGTCGTGTCAAAGGACGAACTGATAAAACGTGTGTGGGCCGATAATTTTGTTGAGGAAGCCAATCTATCTCACCACATATTCCGACTTCGCCGCGCACTCGGTGAATCCGAGGACGAAAAGTACATTCAAACCGTTTCGAAGCGCGGCTACAGATTTGTAGGAGCAATACGGTCAAACGATCGAGGCGGCGATTTGGCGTCAGTGGCAACGGTAAAGCTTGCCTCAAATCAACAGGGTCTGTCGCGGCCTAAAAGTTATCTCATAGCTCTTTCTGCATTTTTAAGTCTCATCGTAATATCGTTCGCCATCTATTTTGCTTGGAACGGCAGACGCCCCACGGATGGTTACCGACAAACGGAGATACCAACGCCCCGAAGTGAAAGTCCGATGACGCTTGCTCGCGTCACAAACGTCGGCGGTGTTGGAGCAGCTTCGATATCTCCGGATGGTAAGTTCATAGCATATGTTGAGCATTCCGGATACGGTCAAGGCTTGATCCACGTGCGGCAAACCGACACGAATTCTGAGATCCAGCTTCTCGAGCCGGGTGAGAGGGCTTTTGGCTCGACTGCCTTTTCCGCCGACAGCAAGAGTATTTTTTTCGTGATAATCGATAAGCGAGATCCAGAGGGGGCACTTTACCGAATATCGGTTTTAGGAGGGCGGCCTGAGAGAGTCTTGGCTGATATAGATTATTTTTTCACACTGTCGTCGGACGGTAAATATGCGGCGTTTTACAGGGCGGACAAGGAACTCAAACAATCTAGCATTGTCATCGCATCACTCGACGGCAGCGGTCAGGAACGCTCTATTCTGACTTTTAATACTGAAAAGGAAAGTCCCGACAGTGTTCCGGCCTTTTCACCGGACGGCATGCGCCTTGTATTTGCCTACGCGGATCAACCGGATGCGGTGGATAAAGCTCCCGCACGAATCAGTTTGTTTGCCGTGGAGATCAGCAGCGGCGAGATACAGAAGCTATCCGATGAAAAATGGATGGGCGTCGGTATGATGAATTGGATGCCGGACGGAAGCGGCGTCATATTCGTTACCTATCGAGAACGGGCACTTAACCAGATCTATTTTCTTTCATATCCCAAAGGTGACGTCACGGCTATCACAAACGACCTGACCGGCTATAGCAATTTTGGAATGGGCATTACTTCGGACGGGACGACCTTAGTGGTGGACACACTGGAGTTTTCATCTCAGTTATGGTCGATCGGGGCGAACGGTAAAGCTCGGGATGCCGTACAGTTGACGACAAACGGACTCGACGGTGCCCGTGGACTAACTAGTCTGCCGGGCGGCGAGATCGTTTACACTTCGGGAACCGTGACTGATGAGGACCTTTGGAAACTATCGGACATAAACGGCCGACGGGAGGGCAATCCGCTTGTCAGTGACCAATATATCCAGCGCGAACCTGCGGCTTCGCCGGATGGGACATTTGTGGTGTTTGGGTCAGATCGTGCCGGTAAGAAACACATTTTTCGCATTGATATTGACGGAGCGAACTTGAAACAACTGACCTTCGGCGACGGGATGGATTCCGCGGCCGACGTTTCCCCCGATGGTAAATGGATCGTCTACACGTCATCCGTAAATGAGAAAAACAGGCTTTGGAAGATCCCGAGTTCCGGCGGTCCGGCGGTCGAGTTTACGAATGAAGAGTCTGTCTCACCTGCATTCTCGCCGGACGGTAGACACATATCGTATATTTCGCCCCCTGATAGTCAGGCGACTCTCGGGCGTCTCGTGGTAGTATCGGCGGACGACGGCACGATTGAGCATTCATTTGAAATAATGAATTTTGAATTTTATTATGTCGCTCCTCGATGGACGCCGGACGGCAAGAGCCTGATCTTTCGCCGGACGGACACCATCGTCGGCAATCTGTGGAAGCAGGGTCTGGCTGGGGGGGAGCCCGTACAATTTACCGATTTCACTTCGCAAAGACTTGCTTATTTTGCCTATTCTCGAGACTTTAAGAATCTGCTTGTATCACGTGGAAGCGTCCTGCAGAATGTCGTAATGCTAAAGAACTTTCGTGTCAATAGCCGGCAGTAGTGCCTTTTGACACCAACCGATAACCCATATTTATATGTCACAAGTAACAGAACATTCAGTAAAAACAAGAATAGAAACAGACTCGATGGGCGAGATAGAGGTGCCCGTCGAAGCATATTGGGGTGCTCAGACTCAGCGATCGCTTTTGCACTTTAACATCGGATTCGATGTGATGCCGCGTGAGGTCATTCGGGCGCTAGGTATTTTGAAGAAGGCGGCAGCGATAGTCAATTTTGATCTCGGTAAGTTGCCTAAGGAAAAACTTGACCTTATCGTTCAGGCGGCAGACGAGGTGATCGAGGGCAAGCTCGACGCGCATTTTCCGCTTCGCGTGTGGCAGACCGGTTCCGGCACGCAGACGAATATGAATGCCAACGAGGTTATCTCAAACCGTGGGATCGAGATCGCCGGCGGCGAGATGGGTTCGAAAACGCCCGTTCATCCAAACGACGACGTTAACAAATCGCAGTCGTCCAACGACACTTTCCCCACCGCGATGTATATCGCCGCCGCCGAACAGATGATGGGACTAGTCCCCGAGGTTCAAAAGGTCCGCGATGCGATCCACGCTAAGGCTATCGAGTTTGCAGACGTAGTAAAGATCGGCCGTACGCATTTACAAGACGCGACCCCGATGACAGTGGGGCAGGAATTCGGTGGCTGGGCTTCGCTGATTTCTCGTGACATTGACCGTTTGAGAATGGTGATGCCGGGGCTTTTCGATCTCGCTATCGGAGGCACGGCAGTTGGGACGGGGCTTAATGCCCATCCCGAATTCGCACAGCGTGCGGCAGACAAGATCGCCGAGCTGACCGGATTGCCATTCAGATCACACCCCGACAAATTTGCTGCCCTTTCGGCACACGACGAAGTCGTCTTCGCTTCCGGCGGCCTAAAAACTCTGTCCGCAAGCTTGATGAAGATCGCCAATGACATTCGCTGGCTTGCTTCGGGCCCGCGTTGCGGAATTGGAGAATTGTCGCTTCCGGAGAATGAGCCGGGAAGTTCGATAATGCCGGGTAAGGTCAACCCGACTCAGTCCGAGGCGATGACGATGGTTTCGGTTCAGGTTTTCGGCAACGATGCAGCGATCGGCTTCGCGGGTTCGCAGGGCAATTTCGAACTCAACGTCTTCAAACCCGTGATGATCCATAATTTTCTTCATTCCGTGCGGCTTATCAAAGATGCGTGCCACGGGTTTGTCGATTACTGCATTAACGGCATCGAACTCAACCGCGATCAGATCGAGCACTACGTGAAAGGCTCGCTAATGCTCGTCACGGCGCTCAATCAGCATATTGGATACGATAACGCCTCAAAGATCGCAAAATATGCCCACAAAAAGGGTATTTCGCTGAAAGAATCCGCCGTACAGCTACAGCTCTTAACAGCGGAACGATTCGACGAACTCGTTATCGCAGAAGATATGACGCATCCGTAATCAGCAGTCAGAGATGACGAGGCGGGAGGCGAACAGTAAGGAATTTATGAAAAAATTTGTGATCACCCTGGTTCTGTTATTCAGTTCGTCGGCATTTGCACAACATTCGTTTGCACTTAGAGACGCATCGAAATACTTCGACATTAATGTAGATGTCGCGAAATGTGACGATATGTATTGCTCCGGAGCGGCCAAGTTTTCCTTTTTTAAGAAAGGCGGGACTAGGCCATATCAAGTGATCGCTCTGCCGGACACACAACTCCAGCGTAGTGACGGTGGAAAGCCGCTCACCAATGTGACACTGCTATATGACGATCAGAGCGTTGTAAACGTCGCCGATTACAATTTCGACGGTATGGAAGATGTCGCGATCTGCGATGGTGCGAACGGTTCGTACGGGATGCCTTCGTATCGCATCTACTTGTCGTCAAGGGCGATGGGAAAATTTGTCTATGATAAGGCGTTCAGCGATCTCGGTAGTCATCTCGGTATGTTCACGGTTGATAAGGAAAAAAAAGTGCTCGAGACTTTTGATAAGAGCGGCTGCTGTTACCACATTACGGAACGCTATTCGGTCATCGGCAATAGGCCAGTAAAAATATATTCATTTGAAGAAGATGCCAATATCGCCGACGAAACAAAGGTAAAAACAACCACAAAACTCTTTGTCGGCGGTAAATGGAAAACGACCGTCAAATACGTAAAACGAGAAGAGTAACCGCTCTTTTGTAGCAATGGCGTAGAAGATCCCCGTGTAGCCTCTTGCGGCACTATCGGGATTTTCCATTTATCCACCAATAATAACGGTCATCTCCCCTTTGGTTATCGAGTTTGGCGGTCCGATTGCTTCGAGGATGGTGTCGCCCATTCGTCCGGCCGGCAGATTGTTTATCATTACCGTCGCCGAACCTGTGATATCGACTCCAGGGCCGTGCGGTGGCACCGGCAGCGGAACAGCACACATATGAATATCTGCACCGGCCGCCGCTCCGGTGATAGCACTCGACATTGCAGCGAGAGCGGCGGCCTTTGTAGCCTGTTCCGCCGCAACTGCCGCTGGTGCACCCGGCGTACCCGCAGCCGCGGCGGTCGCCGCAACCGCCGTCTGAATTGCCGCATCCGCCGAGGCCTTGGCCGACTGTAATGCAGCGACGGCCGCCAGCGGTATGCCCCGCCAGGCCGGAGCAAAGCCGATCAATACCGTCGGGCTCCCCGGTCCGGGTGATAACATTGGCGGCAACGGATGTGCGGTCGTGTCAACTAAAGCTCGTGCGGCTGGCGGCATAAAAAACTCCTACCTAAAAGCAAAAATAAAATGAGTTTCGTGTCCTGTAATTTCCACTAGCATTTTTGGTCCAAAATATTTTCGCTGAACATTGCGTCTGGGATGAGCAGGTCGTGAATAAGAGCTACACCCTTTATTGCTGCTGGAAACATGGATTCTCCTACATTGCGTATGGTATTAATAGGTCTTTCTCAAGTACTTTCTTCTCAAATTTGATCGTGCCTTCAGTGCTGATCGTGAGTTCATAAACCGCAAGATCTTGCCCGGACACGGCGTAATAGGTACAGGCTTCTCCGACACACGTCGGCGCTTTTATTATAGAAGTGTACTTACCGACGAAAGCCTGAAACTGAGTCGATTGAGCTTCGTTTAGCCCCGGCCGAGGCTTGATCGAACTTACTGAATCAAGTATTTGCAACCTGCTGGCACCAGCCACACAGATCGTCAAGAACTCCATTCCAAATCCAATGCGATCCTCTGAACGAGTAAGCGAAACGCCTGAGCGTTCAACAAACTTAGCAAATTCGTCCTTGTCGCCGGTCAAAACAAATGCCTCGGTCTCGGAGACGACACCCACGTATTGGATCATCCTACGCGTTGGTGCGAATTTGCTGATTTTATATTTTGAGCCCTTTCCAAACTTTGGACCGTAGCCATCGAGTTTTGTAGCAGGATCGCGAACGAAGTCAGCGATCGACTTATTCGTCTTCTCCAATAGGTTTGCTAATACTTCCTTTTCCATTACGACCTTTTTCTCCTTCTGCGGCGTCGGTGCCGCTAGGGTAGCATTCGAAATCACTTCGGGCGATCTTCCGCAACTATCAATGAGAGCAATGCTCATCGCCATCAGATATAACAACTTCATAGTCGTCGATTATGGCGTTCCACCGCCTGACGGATGGGCATCATCCCATGCATCTCCGTAGTAGTCAGGATAGCTTTCGCCTGAGTTTGAGGTTTCGACCTCGCCATTCCGAAATCCTTCTTCAACACGCTCGCGACCCGCCGATCGACCCGCTGCGGCCGCGTCGGCATCACTGATATCGGGATTCGCCGCACGAGCGTCTGCCACTCCCTGGTTGTAGGCACCATGATACTCGTCCTGCAAAGGATACTGCGTCGCTGAAGCACTATCGTGTCCGCTTTCGATCAGTTCATCCCGTGCTTCAATGCTTCTGACGACGCCTTCTGATTCCTCGTCAACCATCGCATCTACATATTCATCGCGGCCCTGATTTTGAATATCGCCCGACGTCCCTTCATGATGCTCTTCGGCATGGTTCATCTCATGAACAAATCCGAGAGCCTGTCTGTCAGGACTCTGGGCAGGATTGATATTCATGTTGTTGTCACCCGGATCGAACGTCGAACCTTCGCCGCCACGAAAACTGGATGAAACACCATAACGGTCATATACCTCGAGGGCATGACGACCCTGTTCCGAATTTGCCAGTGTGCCGCGCATTGCGGTGATCCGCGGGTCTTCGCCAGGTCGCGGAGGAGCAATGTAGTGCTGCGACTGCAGATTTCGTCTGCGACGTCCGCCGCCGCCGCCGGAACGTGGACGGTCAAGATATCCTGGTTCGCCGGTGTCGGCGGTTTCGGCATCAAGAGCGTCGTCGAATGCGGGATTGCCGGTTCCCGAGGCAAATCCGCCTGAATTGATCTTGGTCATTGTGCCGGCAATTGTAATTCCGCTCGGGTCGATCATGATGCAGTTACCACCGACCTTTAGGCTTATCTTGGTTAGAGCCTCAAGGGTGATCTCACGGGCATTCAGTTCCGTTTTGGCACTGACGATCGTTGAAAGATTGCTTTGGTAATCTTCTACAACATCACCTTTCACGGATTCATTTAGCTTTCCATCAATCCCAACGTAGTGACTGTCTTTGATGTGAACGTCCTTGTTTCCGCCCACAGTGATCGCGAGGTTTCCGCCCGGATTGTTGTCGGAACGGACGCCGATCACCTCTTGGCGATTGCCGCCGCAGGTTTCGTACATCGATCCACGAGCGCGCAGGTCGTAGCGTTTTTGTGAACGCACGAACACTTGCTCTTTGCCCGCCTTGTCCTCGAAACGCAGTTCGTTAAAGCCTTTACCATCATCGGGCGAAGTTCGGGTCTTGATGTAGGTCAGCGTTTTGAACTTGGGGAGTTCATAATGCGGCATTGTCTGCGGGTTATAAACTGAACCGGTGATGATCGGCTGATCCGGATCGCCTTCCATAAAGTCGACGATCACTTCTTGTCCGATCCGCGGAATGAACATCGTGCCCCATTTGTTGCCTGCTATGCTGGTTGAGACTCGCAGCCAACACGACGAACTCGCGTCGTTTCTGCCTTGCCTGTCCCAATGGAATTGTACTTTTACACGGCCGAATTTATCCGTGAATATCTCTTCGCCGGCCGGGCCTACCACGACTGCAGTTTGGCTACCGTTGACGATCGGCTTTGCCGTCCTTCTCAACGGCCGGAATGGTGCCTGGCCGTTGCCTTGGGGTATACACACGAAGTTAATGTTATATGAGTTCGAGATCGCATCGTCCGAGACGTAGCTAGGCGATTGGACTGCCTCGGTCTGGACGCTTATCAGGATGTGGTTACGATTATTCTCAGCGGAGGGATGGGTCGTCAGCCGAAATCGATATCCGGCCGCCATCGAGCAGCAGTCGGATGACCCGTAATTCGTTTTATACGCAACATCCAGTTCTTGCTGACGGATATCAACGGTCCGCTGACGGTCGTTAAATATCTTATTGAGTTCGCCCGGTTGTTCGCCTCCGCCGGACGAAATACCGTCAAACCTCTTGGCGAATTCGCCCGGATAATCATAATGCTCCAGTTGTTGGTTACCGCCAATGTTGAATCGGCTAACCTGTTGAGCCTCTAAATGGTTGGTCGGAAGCTGAAAATTATGGTCAAAGAGTGTGTATTTGCCGGTGCGAACCTGATTGGTCACCTGCCAGGTATGAACCATACCTTGCCATTCTGTTAGCTCGGTACTGTCGATCGCAAAGGGTATCTCAGATCGTTCCGGACACTCGCGGTGGGATGAGTCCGTGTTCGCGATTATCATCCGGTGTGAGTTATCGGTATGCTCAAAGTAGTAATATATGCCTTCTTCTTCCATCAGACGCGACGCGAAGTCCCAGTCCGACTCTCGATACTGAACGCAATAATTTCGGGGTTCGAACGTGCCCGGCAATTCAATGTCGATCTCAAATCCATCAAACACCTGCCGCAGTATATCGGGAACTGAGATGTTCTGAAAGATCCGGCTTTGGGAGACTTGGGTCAATACCCATACATTCGGAACAAGCTCGGCCCGATATTTCGAAAAACGTGTATTCCGATTGCCCTGTGTGAAGTTTACGCATAGGCCGTTAAAATATCGTTTGGTGCCGTCAGTCTGTTCGGCCACGATGGTCATCGGTTGCCCGAGTAACTGTTGCGGATCAACTTTCGTTGCTTCGCGACCGTCCTCTGATTCTTCGTGAAGAAGTTCGAGATCAAAATGAAACAATGAAGATAATGCCTCACGAGACCGAATCCGCTTTATGAGCAGAAAATCGTCGTCGAGTGGCGTGGTTACCTTTAAGAGTCTTCCTTCTTGTGTCGTCGGCATATATTCTTCGAGCCCTTCAAAATATTTGCTCGTACTTAAAGACGAAGCAGGTCAATATTTTTTGCGTTTGCTACGGACGCGGTTCCCTACGCGGGTCGTGTACGTCCCCGTCCGAGTCGTACCAAACACTCGGATTTTGGAATTCCGTTATTATATTTCCGTCGCGACCGTACACGACGACCGGACCTTCCCACTCGCCATATTCGATCGGAGATTCCTCACAAAACCAAAATCGGCACCTTTCCGAACGGGAATATGTCTGTGTTTCCCTCGCGGCCGTAACTTCGGCGTGTGCCTGTAGTGCAATATGTCGACACAACTCGTCGCCATCGCCGTGTCGCGTCATCGAAGTTTCGGCAACGTGGCACGCCAAGATAACGATCCGGTCCACCTTGTCACGCAAACGCGCGAAGTGATGAACTGTCGTAAAAGCAATAAGTTCGTGACAGAAGAGCAATGCCGTGGTATTTTCGGCTAATACCGTTACACCGTGGCACATCAGATACAAGACTCCGATCCCGCTATGCTCGTCCGCAATACGAACGACGCGATCAAAGAAATCTTCGATATGTGTACTGTCGTCGACGTCAAAGCTCAATGCAGAAGCTGTTGAGATCGGCGTCCTGCCTTCGAGCCTTGTATCGTGAACTACTACGTTTACGGACATTTTACTTATTCAAATTGATAGGTGAAGTTTTCACCTTCGCCGACGCCGACGTGCACCTTGCTGATACCCTCGCCGCTCGCCATTCGTGCGAGCACCTCGCCGGACATTTCCGGCAATAGTGTCCCTGTCAGAATGTTATAGACATTCCGGGCTCCGCTGTCCACATCTGTACAGCGTTTTGCTACTGTCTCTATGACGGTATCGTCATACGAAAATTGCGCATTGTGGTTGTCTTTTATTCGTTTTGCGATCTTGCCGAGCTGCAGTTTGATGATCAACCGCATTATCTCGTCGGAGATCGGATAGAACGGCACGGTAACCATTCTGCCGAGCAATGCCGGCTTAAAGGCCTTGTTGAGTTCCGGTTTGATCGCATCCACCAGACCCTCAGGTGATGGTGTCGTATCAGGATCGGCACACAATTTCATAATTGTGTCCGTTCCGACATTGGATGTGAGAATGATGATGCAGTTCTTAAAATCGATCTCGCGGCCCTCACCATCCTCCAGCACACCCTTATCAAATACCTGAAAGAAAAGTTCCATCACATCCGGATGGGCCTTTTCGACTTCGTCGAGCAGCACGACCGAGTAAGGCTTACGCCGAACTGCCTCGGTCAAAACGCCGCCTTCACCATAGCCTACATATCCGGGAGGTGAGCCCTTAAGACTCGAAACCGTATGGGCCTCTTGATACTCGCTCATATTTATCGAGATCAAATTTCGCTCGCCGCCGTACAGAGAATCGGCAAGGGCAAGAGCCGTCTCCGTCTTTCCGACGCCTGATGTTCCCACTAGCATAAAAACGCCGATCGGACGCTTGGGGTCGGTCAGGCCGGCCCTAGATGTCCGGATCCGCTGGGCTATCGCCTCGAGAGCGTGATTTTGGCCCAAGACGCGTTCTTGTAGGGTCGCAGCCAACTTTAGCACTGCATTTATTTCATCGGCGACCATCTTTCCGATGGGGATTCCGGTCCATCCTGAGATGACTTCGGCAACCGTCTGGCCGTTAACGACCGGCTGCATAAGCGGATTTTCGCCCTGAATCGTTTTGAGCTCTTCATTAGCCGATTTCAGTTCGGCCCTAAGCAGATCCACGTCCACGGCAGGTTCCGGAGTTGTTGTTTCGGCATCGACTGCGACTGCTTCGCCCTCGATCGCCGCAGTTTCAACCGGCTCGGGGTCTAATCGGGACATTTCCAGCTTCGCGCGAATGTTGCGGATCTTTTCGACAAGTTCTTTCTCTTTTGTCCATTGACCGTTAAGTTTCGCGAGTTCCGCGGTTGACGTGTCAAGAGCAGTTTTCAGCTCTGCCAATCGTGTGCCGTGGTCGGCTCCCGTCACTTGTTCCCGTTCGAGAGCTTCGGATTCCGACGAGAGATTTTGTATCAGTCGCGTCTCATCTTCGACGGCGGCAGGCGTTGCACCTTGGCCGATCGCGACTTTTGCACATGCGGTGTCGAGTACTGAGACGCTCTTATCAGGCAACTGACGGCCGGTAATATAACGCGAAGAGAGTTTGACGCACTCAACTATCGCCTCATCCAGGATGCGGACGTTGTGGTGCTCCTCCATTTTGCCCGTTAGTCCACGCATCATCGCAACGGCTTTTTCTTCGTCCGGCTCATCGACCTTTACAACCTGAAACCGTCTGGCCAGAGCGGCGTCCTTTTCAAAATACTTTTTGTATTCGGCCCAAGTTGTCGCGGCAATCGTCCTAAGTTCGCCACGGGCCAACGCGGGCTTTAGTAGATTGGCCGCATCGTTCTGACCGGCCTGACCTCCGGCACCGATCATTGTGTGGGCCTCGTCGATGAACATTATTATTGGTTGCGGCGAAGACTTTACCTCATCGATCACATTCTTGAGACGTTGTTCGAACTCGCCCTTAACGCCCGCGCCCGCTTGGAGCAGGCCCAGATCAAGTGAGCGTACCGAGACGTTTTTCAACGGATCAGGGACGTCTCCTGCTGCGATCCGAGCGGCAAATCCTTCGACAACTGCAGTTTTACCAACGCCCGCCTCTCCCGTAAGTATCGGATTATTCTGGCGGCGACGGGTCAGGATGTCGATGATCTGGCGGATCTCACCCTCGCGGCCAAGGATGGGGTCGATCTTGCCGGCGGCGGCCTTTGCCGTCAGGTCTTCGGTGTACTGGTCGAGAGCCTTTGTCTTGCCGGGAACACCGCTTGCGACCGGCGAACCGTCAGCCGACCCGGCCGTTTCGCCGAGGGCGACGGCATCACGTTCTTCGTTAGAGTCCGCTGTAATTTCGGGCAGTTTGATCTGCAGCGATTCGGCCGAAATATGATTAAATTCGCGTGATATCTCTCTAGCGATCCGCGCATAGCTTTCGTTTGCGACCAGAGCGAGTACGAGATGACCGCTCCGGACACGGGCTGCTCCAAAGTCAACGGATGCCAAAAGCCACGCGTCCTGGATCCATCGCGGCAGGCGGTCGCTTAGCCCCGGCGTACGCGTATTGCCAGTCTTTAGGCGGCCAAGTGCTTCATTTACATCCTTAGCCAAACGGTCGATGCTGACCTCGTAATGATTGCAGATGCGATGAAGATCTGTGTTGTCCTGTTCGAGTAACTTGAACAGAATGTGTTCGATTTCGACATCATAATTTGTTCTCGAAAGGCACAACCCGGCGGCGCCTTCCAGCGCCTCGCGGCACGTGTCGTTCAATCTGCCGATCAATGATTTTAAGTTAACGTTCATTACTGGTCATCTCCTAATTTTCTGTGAGTGAATCACCCGTTTGCAGCACTAATTGATCGTCGTCGGCGACGAAGGGTTTTGTTTTGAGCCAGGTTGTCCAACCTAGCATTGGACGTCGAACGGCCTTGGTCGTTAGTACCGAACTCGGCACCTGCTTGGCAGCCAAGATAAGCTGCAGATCAAAATCAAACTCGAATCCGATCAAAAACTTGATCATCGAGTGTAGCTGGCGATACGCCGAGCCGTTTGGCAAAAACGCCTGATATTGCTTAAATTTGAGTGGCCCGATTCGAACGCGTATTTTTGATTGCTGATCCCATACACGCGTTCCGATGATCGAACTTCGGCCAAGTTCTGAGTTGCTCTTGCCTAATTTTGTCGTATCCTCGTCCGAAAGGTCGAGCCACTGACCAAAATACTGATCCACCTTCGCCGTAACGCCAAAATAATCGCTGATCATATTTTCTAAGGCGTTCACCGAATGTGGCTTCTGTCCGATCAGGCCGACATAGGGAAGTAGCGACTCGTCATCAATGGCCATCCGACCGCGAAGCCCATTGGTGCCGAGTCCGGCAAGATCAAAAATATATGACGTAAATTCGCGATCGCCCCGTTCATAGGCGATGGGAAAACGATATTTCGCCCAAGCCCGATAAAACATTGAAACGGATCGATGGGTAAAGATGTCCAGAAATGACCAAAGCGTTGTATCGCGATGACGCACGCGATCAAGCACGAGTTCGGTGTAATGTGTCGGCAAGACTCCGCTTACACCCGCCATCCCCATAAAATTTACGATCATCTCGACAAGCCGCTTATCGGAATCTGCCACGGCGGTCTCACGGATCTCTTGGATCTCACTTGCAGGGAACTCGAGGCCTATACGCGATCGAAAGCGAACCACTTCTTCGTTCGGAAGTGCATCCCTGCCGACGGTCTTGCGGTCCGAATATATTCTCTCAAGCAGACGGACAGCTTGAAAGAACTCGAACGCGAAAGGTTCGTCGAACAACTCCTGATTTAGTGGCTTCTTCGACACAATTTACGACAGTTCCTGTTCTCCGGCCCGAGGTGCAAATCGCCGAACATTCTCCTCGCGCTGTTCGGTTCTGACAACGAGTTGATTAAACGAGTTTATTGACGAGTAAAGGCCCAGAAACCGCTCTAGAACACTTGCGAATAGAAATAATCCACTACCCACGTATTGTTCTTCGTCAAAGGTTAGCGTCGTCTCGAGCCCTCGGACAAATCCGGCACCGATCCTACCACCGATCTGTCTGACCACCTTTCGTGTCGCGATCTTGGTTATTCCCAGTATCTGCTTTCTGGTTACCGACGAATCGGCAAAATTATATAGGTGCAATAGTTCCTGCAGTGCTTCGGGCGTTCCGTTTTCTGCATTCACCAGCGAGAGATAATTCAAATTAAGGTGAGATATCAGACGCCATTGAGCGGAACGGCGTTGTGGTGGTCGGATCGTTTCGGTGGGTTTTGTCAGGCATCTGACCCGTGACAAAAGTGCCGTGCCCTCGACCTCAAAATCACCTTCTTTACCGCCAAACGGCAATTTGGCGGGCAAGTCGCGATTAGTGCAGGTGGTTTTTACGTTAAGAACCTCGACCGCCGGGATCAACGGGTTAAATTTCAGATCTACCAGCGACAAGAATACTTCGGTCCCGGCATCGTCCGTTCTTTGCGACGGCCGCCGCACACCGTACCAAAACGATTTTTCTAACTGTTCACCGTAGGCGTGGCGCATAGAGTAGAATGGCGAAAATTCGCGGGTCCGATTTGAACGCGGATCTGTTGTGATCACGTCATTTACCGAATAGATCTCAGTCGTTGACTGGCGGTGTACATCCGGAATGATCTGGTATTCGAACTTTTTCTGAGATAGATAGATCGGATCGGAAAGTTTTGAAAACAGATTTACGATCGGCGAGCAACCCAATCGAAATGTCTCATTCGTTATAGGTGCGACCGGCGGCGTAATGTCGCGCAGATGTATAACGATATCAAAATGGCTGCCGAATTTTTTAGCGATCGCTTGATCAATGCCGTACAGGTCAAAAAACAAAAACTTGTATGGGAAAGCGAAATACTCGGTCAGCAACCTGTATCCGGCGAATGAACGCTTAGTGAAGGGGAGTACAGCCTCACTCTCATCAAACCCGACCGCTTTTATCACGTCACTTGCGGCAAGGATCACTGGATCCGGTTTCTTAAACTGGATATTGGTGATCGTTTTCATCGTCTTACCGTCGATCGGAGCATCTTTTGCCCTGAACTCGACAGCAGTGGCGTGATTCAACAGGATCTCGTAAAGCGGAAAGACAAGCTGCGGTTCGCCATCAAGATAAAACCGCATTTTCTCAGGCGGTTTCGAGGTCGCGCCGTTCTTCAGTTCGCTGAGGTTGGCGTTGCCATAGCACCTCATACTGAGGCGTATCGACGCTTCGGATAGGTTGCCGCGGGCATCTTTCGGCGCCGGCGATTCGAGGGCGGCAGATTGGATCTCGATCGGCATTAGGTCAACGTCAAATGCCGTACGAAAGCGGCACGGCGTACCGTCGACCGGCCGTGAATTAAGCCGCGTACCACGTTCGATCGTTTGCGCGGCAGTCAGATTATCATTCGGCGATCCGTAGGAGAATTGGACTATCGCCATCGACGGTATCGGCGATAGATAGTGAGGATAAAGAATATTGAGAAATGCTTCGGTGATCTCGGGCAACTCGTCATCGAGTTTGTGCCCGATACGGGCCGTCAAATAGGCGAATGCCTCGATCATTCGTTCGACGTGCGGATCTTCGACCTTGTCTTCGTCCAACTGCAGCCGAGCGGCGATCTTAGGGTATTTTTTGGCAAACTCCGCGCCCATTCGACGCAGAAAGACGAGTTCTCGCTCGTAATATCCTAAGAGTTCATCACGCATAACGTTCAAATACTGCCCAGGCCCACCTCAGTGTTCAGAAGGCGGTCTATGACATCGAAAACTCGCCGCTGCCGAGTTCCAGCATAGTATCAAATACGATCGGTTCCGGCGTTGGTTCAATATCCAGATTTGCCTCGATCCTAAATCTAAGATGTCTGTCCGCGTGCTCGACGGGATCCATTGTGACCTTTAGATTCATAAACCGTGGTTCAAATATTCGGATCGCTGTTTCGAGAGACTTTGTAAGCCTCGTCTGTTCGGCATTATTTTTCGCGTTCATACCCATTATGTCGGGCAGTCCATAGAACGCGATCGAGCGTTTGGCCTCGTCGAGTTGGTTGTCGTCGTCATTAAGATGACATCTCGTATTGAGCAGCCATTCCAGATCCCGTCGAACCGATGCCTTAAGGTCCTGCAATCCTGCAGATCTTGATTTTGGGGCCTCGCGGCTCTCCTGCGGATCAAGATCGATTAGTCGGTCGAGCACCGACGGGGTGACGCGTATATCAGAATTACTGCGGGACATACTAAAACCAAACGGAGGTCAACAAAACTAATTTGCAGGGCTGCACCGATTTGCGATACAGCCCTGCGGATCTTCCTGCCGGCCAAGGCCGGGATGAAGTTGAAGTTAGACCTTCTTATTGGCCTTGACGTCGTAGCCGGCCTTGATAGCACCGCCGAGTGAACCGTCCGGTTTCTGCTCCTTGTACTCGACCTCGATCTTGGCAAAGTTCAACGAGATCTGATCCGTTGAGAAATCTCCGCCGTTAGCGGATCCGCCGGTCTGGTACGATGATACGAGGACGTCGCTCATTGTGACCTTGAGAAATTCCTGTTGCTCAGTTCCGGCCTTTCTCGATACGAGAACAGCTTTCTTGATGTGTTCGCCGGTCGCACAAGCCAACATCAATTTCGGTGATGCCTTGCTGGTTCTCATAACGAAGTGAAAATCCTGCATCGAGACCTTACCGGCACCACCACCACCACCCATTGAAAATGAACCTGCGTTTGTGGCTCCGAATGACCAAGACTGGAGATCGATCTCACCTTTATGTTTGTGATCTGCGCTCTCACCTTCGACGGTGCCAAGATTCAAAAAATAATCAACTGCCATTTTATTTTGCTCCTTTTATTTGATGGAAAAGCGTTTCTGCTATCTCCGAACTACTCACATCACTAAGACGATAGCGATAGTTTTTTTTGCGAAGAACGCGAAAAAAATAAATTAGCCGGGCGACAGATGCGAAATTTCTCAATAAAACCTTGCACCCGTCGCCATCGGCCGACGTTAGCCGTTTGCCGGCTGCGGCAAGTCCGCGACCAAACGCAACGAAACAGATAGTTCGTCGAGTTGGAAATGCGGTCTTAAGAAAGCGACTGCCCGATAGCAACCAGGTTTACCCGGGATCTCGGCCACCTCGACCTTGGCTTCGCGAAGCGGATACTGAGATTTGGTCGCCGCTGACGCATTATCGTCTTCGGTGACGTAGTTCATTATCCACTTATTGAGAAACATCTCGCACTCGCTACGCGACATAAAGCTGCCGATCTTGTCACGCATCATTGACTTGAGGTAATGTGCGAAACGCGAAACGGCAAAGATATACTGCAATTGAGTCGAGAGCCGGGCGTTGGCATTGGCGGCATCCGAATCATACTTTTTGGCCTTATTGGCCGACTGCGTTCCGAAAAACGCGGCATAATCCGTTCCCTTGCAATGAACGAGAGGGATAAAACCGTTGTCGGCAAACTCCTTCTCACGGCGATCGGTCACCGCGACCTCGGTCGGGCATTTCATCGCGATCTCGCCTTCATCCGTTTCAAATGTATGCGTCGGCAAGCCTTGGACCAGGCCACCGCCCTCGACGCCGCGGATAGCTACACACCATCCGTACATCGAAAATGCCTCAGTGAGACGCGTACCAAGTGCGTAAGCTGCGTTACCCCAGAGGTATTTCTTGTGGTCCTTACCGTCAACATCTTCTTCAAACCGAAAGGTTTCGGTCGGCTTTGTCGCGGCACCGTACGGTTCACGCATTAGAACGTGCGGCAGCGTGAGCCCGACGTAACGCGAATCTTCTGATTCACGGAAGCTACGCCATTTCATATACTCGGTGCGGTCAAATATCTTGGAGACATCGCGTACTTCCGACATCTCGCCAAAATTATCCCAGCCAAACATTCCTGCCGAAGCGGCACTCAAGAACGGTGCGTGAGCCGCGGCCGCGACTTGCGAAATGTTCTCGAGCAGTGCCATATCCTGCGGATGGTTGCCAAATTCGAAATCGCCGATCAATGCGCCGAACGGAGCACCGCCAAACGTTCCATATTCTTCTTCGTAAACTTTCTTGAATAGTGCTGATTGATCAAACTCCAAAGCTCGTTCAAAGTCCTTTAGGAGGTCATTCTTGGTCACGCTCATAACCTTTATCTTGAGCAGCGTGCCGGTCAGCGAATTCTTGAGCAAATGGTGGAGTCCGCGCCACGAACCTTCCAATTTCTGAAAGTCCTCGTGGTGCATTATCTCGTTCATTTGGGCCGAGACCAGACGGTCGATCTCCGCGATACGCGAATTGATCGCAACGTCCATATTCTTGGACATCGTAAGTTCGCCACTCATTACCTGATTGACGAATTCGCCGATCATATCCTTAGCGCGTTCTTTCTGGAAATCATCGCGGGCCATACGGCCCTCGGTCAATATCTTGTCCAGCAATCCGCCGGACTCTTCGGTCACGACGGTTTGAGCGGCGGCATCTTGTTCTTTAGTTTTTGCCATTTTCGTTTAGTCCTCCTTTGAACCAAGCTGGTCGCTTAATTCCTTTTGCTTATCGACATTTGCGATGATGTCCTCGAGCATCGTCTCGAGTTTTTCATTGCCGTCCATCTTCGACCGGAGGTCTGCGAGCTTTTGCCGTGCCTCAACAAGTTTCCTGAGCGGCTCGACCTGCTGGACGATACGATCGGGTTCAAAGTCCTCGATACTGCTAAATTTCAGTTCGACACCCATTTTGCTGCCGTCGTCCTGAACTTTGTTGTCCACTGTATACGCGAGCCTCGGAGCCATTCCTGCAAGGACCGAATTGAAGTTATCGGGATCGATCTCCACAAACTTACGGTTCTTGAACGCCGGCAGCGGTTCTTCCGGTTTTCCGACGAAGTCTCCCATAACGCCGAGAACAAACGGAAGTTCTTTTAATTCGATAGCTCCGCCGACCTCCACATCGTACGTTATCTGCACACGAGGCGGGCGAACCCGATCGATCTTATGCTGCAAACTTTCTTTCTTTGGCATATTCTATTTTCTCCTTAGGCTTTAACCATTTATATAAGACTAATAATTGCAAAATCTTTCCGGCAAACTACTCGCCTCAAACAGGCGACATCGAAACCGTCGCAAAGTTACCATTCATCGCTACCGGTTGACTCCGATTCGGTCGTTTCTTCAGCCGGTTCGGAGTAATAATCGCCGGCGGATGACGAGGTGCCGATCCCGAGCATTTCATTGATCTGCTCGAGAGCCGCCGAGTCCTTGATGACCTCTTGCAGCCAACTGTCGAGCGGCATATTACCCCATTTGACAGCTCGATTCACGAGATATGCGACCGGGCTGTGCGGTTCGGACCGGTGAAAGAATACAGCGATCTCCGAAAGTCGCTTGAGGGCATCGGAACGCGACTTGACCGCGCCTACCATTGTCGACGGAGTTCCGGCGTTAGTGCTTTCTGACGATCCATCCTCACTCGGAGTCGTTTCTTCGGCAACATCGTTTTCATCGGGTTCCTCAAGACGCTTCCTCTCTAAGATCTTCTTGACCTGGCCGTAGACATCGTCAAGCGATTTTTTTAACGTGCTAAGACCGGGCATCTGATTGCGGTCGTATTTTTCCTCGATCACCCGATTGAGTTCAGTAAACGCTTCCCAACATTCTTCGATAGTACGATTGATCGACTCGGCTTGGGCTCGTGTGGTCTTGGCGACTGCGACCTTCCAGAGATCACCGGTCACTCGGCCTTCGCTTTCCGCCTTAGCCCGTTGGTTATTGAATTCCTGTTGTTTGTCGGGGTCTAACGAATCAAAATTCGGCGGCGTCTCAAGTGAACGGGCCGTAAGCCAATCATTGTAGGAATAGAGGGCACCACCGGTGATCGGGCACGACTTGACGGCATTCGCGCCTTGGACGTCGAGCCACGAAACGGCATTTGCTCGGCCCTCCATATCCCCTTCGTCGATGATCGGATGGAGCGTGTCCCAAAACTGATCCTGAAGTCCGCTAACGAGTTTCAGGCTGTCGCGAAGACCGGCAAATCCGTAATTTACGATCAGCGACTCCGAAAGCCAAGCGGCGATCTGCAAGTCCTTGGCCTCCGTTGCCAAGGCCGGTACTGCCAGTTCGACGACTTTTCGGTAATCGGCCACCTTTAATTCGGTCTGCCATTCGCCCTGGTTAAGGTTGTCGTCTGATCTGCGAGCTTCGTTTATTTCATCGTAAAGCCCCGAATAGCGCAGGCTCACGCCAGATGGCGTCTCTTCGGACACCGGCTGAAGCAGGGCATCTAAGTCGATCACTTGCGGAACCGACAATTCCTCATTCATTCGAAAAACTCCTTGCAACTGACATACAAAGACGTTCGGATCTCAATAGTTTGCTGAAATACGCTTCATTCTATCCGAAAACTAGATATAAATCACTATATTTCTTGCGTAGCAAGTTACTCATGTTCAAACACGATGGTTTCGAGGTCGAGTATCGACCGATCCTTGCCGTCCATCCAAAACAATTTTAGTCCTTCGCCGGCGTACAAGTCTGACCCGAGGTCACGCCAATCGGTCATACGGCCGAGTCGCACCAGATCGTTCTCACTATCGGACGAGCCGGAGTATAAAGACGGAAAGAACATTTCGCCGTTGGTTCCGTCGACGAGTTCGACCTGAGCCTGGATCCAAAACAGATCGCGTAGCGATTTCGGCTTAAAAAATTCGACCTTTTGTACCTGTTCGATCGGCAGCCAAACGTACGAGTCCTTGAAAATTACCTCGAAGATACACATCGTCGAATCGTTATAATCGCGAAAGTCGCTGATCTCACCGCCGTTGACCGTAGCTTTGAATGCGGGGCGTTCTTCTTCGATACGGTCAAGCATCGCTCTTGCTTCGGCAATATTACCCTCGCGGATACGATTGTTGGCCTGGATCAGGTCCTCGACATACGTCGGCGGCGGGGCGATGATGCCCGGCTTTAGACCATCTGCAAAATAACGGGCACGGTCACGCTCCGCCTTGAAATTATTGCGGTAGATCAGGGATCCGATCATCGCATTAGCGTCTTGGTGGCCAATTACATCAAGCTGCTTTTCTGCCCGATCCCAATCGCCTGCGAAACACGAAAGTTCAAAGAGAAATATTCGAGCCGGTATGTCCGTCGGATTACTCCGGACGTGATCCAAAACCGACGCGATCGAACCTGTGAGGTCACCACCGTCCAGCATCTGTTTAGCGTTTTGCATAAAATCCTCCAATCCCTCCGCTACTTGAGCATATTCTGCGGAGCCTTGACCTGTCTGAAAATGCTCTTATCAAAAAGGTCGCCGCCGCTTGGCCTTACCGTGGCCGATACCGATTTACCGCCTACCGAGTAGCTGAGGGTGTATTCACCACCTGCCTGTTTCTGCGGTTTGCCGGCGTCAACAAAGCGGAATAGTCCCCAAGTGCCAGGGAATTTTAACGACGACGAGTCAGACGTCGGCGGTGTCGCCGAATTCGAAGCCGGAGGTGCAGTTGTCGTGGTCGCACCGGACGCCCCGGAACTTACGATCACTCCGGTCTCGGCCGACTGTGCCGCCGGGAATGAACCGTTGATCGACGCGGTCCCTTCGGATGTGACCTTTTGTCCGTCGATGGTAACCTCTACGAGCGAGTCCTTGCCGACCTTTAGGGCAAAAGCGTACTCAAATTTCGGCGTGTTGCCCGTACCGTAAAGAGCCTTTCTAAGTGCAAAGGCGTTGTTGAGGTACGCGACAAACTCGTCACTGAACTTGACCTCGGCAGTGTCCTTCAGCTTCAACTGGCCATTGGACTCCTCAAAGTATTTCTTGAGGCGGTCATCGTAGAATTTAGACAGTTTACCGTCAGTCGGATTGAGGAAGGCGGTCAGTTTCGTAAGGTCCGACTCCGATTGCCCGTCTTCAAACGGAAATCCTTTTTCGATCTCTTTGGCCGCCGGCATTATTTGTTCGCTCCAGGATTTTTTGAGCTGGTCCTGAGCACCTTGGCCGAGCAGGCTCTTCAGATTACCCAGCGGTTCCTGCAGGACCGTCGCTAATTCCTGGGTCGACGATGTCGTAAAGCTCTGGATCATCCCGATGATCGCCCGTTCGTTTGAGAGTAACTTCAGGCTATCGTCCTTCTCGTTCGCAAGATCGTCCGAAACTTGTTTTAGCTTTTCGGCCGAAATTCCGTTCAGGTTCTTGTAGACGTTTTGCAGTGAGGCTCCATAATTATCCACCGGAGCCCGATCTTTCTGACCTTTTTTACCGACAAATTCAAAAAGCGGCTGAAATTCCTTCTCAGGCGGTGTCCCACCCGCGTTGGGATTTTCCTGCGATACAACAAAGCTCTTGATCCAATCCCACCAGCCGATAACCTCGGGCGGAGCCGAGAGATTTGTGTTGCGGCTGATCTCGATCATCAGCACTTTCATCGGCGAATTTTCGAGTGAAAAAACCTGCAGTGCCGCCGCAGCATCTTCCTTTGTCTTATATGGCTTTACGGTTATGCCCTTGGCAAAAGCCCGCCATTCATCGGCGTAGTCGCGATAATAGCGGTCTTCGAGCTTTTTGGAATCGGTCGTCTGGGCGATCTTTGATTTGCCGACCTCACCCATTACCCAATCGTCTTCGCTCAGCTTTTCATCAGCCTCTTTGAGGGCCTTTTTCATTAGTTCGTTGCCGGAACGCGTAAAGATGCTTCGCACCTGATACGCACCATCGAGAAATCTCGCGTCCGAACCGTTTCGGGCCAATATGGCATCGACAGTGGTCGGCCCGACCTTTTCATCGACCGCCTTTGAAATCTCCGTGACCTTGCGTTTGTAATATCTGAATACCGCGGGGAATGCTTGCAGTTTGGCACGCGTATCGGCAACCAGCTTTTCATCGATCAGAATACGCGGAAAGCTGTAATCTTGATCGTCTCGGTCGACCTGTTTGGCCCAAAATTCTAATTGGAGAGCCGCTTTGGTTTTGAGTTCTGCCGGGATCTTGCCCTCGGTTGTCCAGTAATCCTTTAACGCACTGGCAATATGCGCTGAGTCGGCTTTGTCCTTGTAGGGGCCGGCTAACATCAAATAGGCCTTCAAGAGATCGTAATTTTTACCTAGAAGAGCCTCCTCAGCATCGGTCAACTGCGTTGAATTAACGACGGGATTCGATGTGGAAAACTTCTTTAGGTCACTTTGAACCTTTGCGATCGTGGCGGTCTTGTACCGGTGTTCGATCACGTCCATATAGACCTTTAACAGATGCTGTTTGTAGACGCGATTGCCCGAATAGAGCCCGAATCGCATAAACCAAGGGGCACCGTTTCGCTCATAATCATCAAGTTTGACGATCAATTCCCGAAGTGATTCGGTGGTGTCGATCTCTGCACGCGTTGCCTTTTCGTCAGCTTTTGAGGGGTCCTTGTATGCTGAGGTTTGCGTTATTGCGATTAAAGCCTCGCCGCGAGCCCGAGCATCCTCGAGCATCTTTTTATTGTTATAGAGCGAAACGCCGGATAGCGAAAGCAGAATGATCAACAATCCGGCACCGAGCAAAATTGATGCCCACCCGAGCAGCGGTGCACCTTGTTTGCGTGCTTGAAATGCTCGTACAATATCCTTGTCACGCAGCAAAACGTCGCGGAAGAACCGATGAGTAAAGAATGTGTCCGCAACCGTCTGGGGTGCGTTCGGGCTGGACTTAGCCGCGGGTGACGCACTGAAATAAAAACCTCTAAGCAGCGGATTTTCGCTAAAGGGGTTTGGTCGGAAAAGAGTCGCCACAAAGGCACCGATCTTTCGACGTGCAGACCCGAAATGCAACGGAAAGTTAAATATACGCAGCTGTCGGACCGGCGAAAACGGAGCGGAAAGTCGCAACAATCGCCGTTTCATCGCCGAATTATGAAGTAATTCAAATTCGCCTTCGAACATCGATTGGCCCGCATCACCCTTGTCGAGCGGAATGGTCGATCCCCAGACCAGCGAGCGTCCATCATTTTTTGAGACCGAAAATGAGTCCCGGAAACCTTCTATTCCATCGGCATGAGTAAAAACGGTGTAAACCGGAAATCGAACCTTTAGCCGTTGGATGGCATCATCGACCCTTGCCCTTAATACCTTCGCCAACTCATCATTTTCGCGATCATCGCCCTTGATGACCCGATCCACATCGGCGGTGATAATATAACCGTCTATCGGGCGGTTCGGGCGGTTCTTGCGTATCAATTCCAGTAGAGCACTCCACTCGTCGCTATCCGAACCCTCGGTTTGATAGCGGCCCGAGGTGTCAATAAATACAGCTTCGCTGGTAACTCGCCAGGTAACGGACGTTGTCGCTCGAACAAACTTTTGCTCAGATTGTCTTTGGCTCGGAAGGGTTTGAAAATCGAGGTCTGAGCCTACGATCAGCGACGTTTTGCCACTCCTAGGCGGTCCCGCCACGATATACCACGGCAGAGAATATAGGGCGTCCTTTCCGCCATCTCCCAGACTGGATGTACGCAAAAACTGGATCGTCTCAATAATGCTCTGTTCGAGTTCGGGGTATTTGCCGGTCGGGGTTGTCGTGGCGGCGGCCTTCTCCGTCGTTTCCGTTCCGACCGTTTCCGCGGCGCTTGCGGCTTCCGCTTCGGCCCGTTCACGCTTTTTGCGGCGGCGTGAACCGACGAACGCGATGACCAGTGCAAACGGCAACGTCAACAGAACGAGTCCGATAATGACGATCTTCTGGGTATCGCCCACGGTGCTTGGCGGCAACATATACACGATGACGCTGACAATGCCATAAAACGACATCATTCCACCGATGCCGAACGCGTATGATAATTGGCTTGTATGCCAGGAACTCATATTCTCGTAAAACTAACGCTGTAACTTGTCTACTGCTTCCTGAATGTACATCGAGGACATCAGAAACATTATTAAATAAGCGATCAAAGCGGCGCCGAGCCCGCCAAAGGCTCCGATCTTTGCCCAAGTCGGTAGTCCACGGTCTTTCGGCACTTCCGGCTGATCATTGGCGAGCCAGTTCGGCGACAAGTCGACCGGTTTGATCTTGCCGGCCTTGACCAGGGCGTTGGCGGTCGATTGCATTATGGCGAGCAGTTTTTCCTGCTCATACACACCATACCTGCCCTTAAAACCGAGCAGCATACAGTAATAATAGATCTCGACAGCATCTTGCGTGACGTCGATCTGTCTAAGCATCGACTCAAGCTTGTCAAAGAATTTGTTGCCGGCCAACTGCTCACCAAAATACTCGAGTTGGAGTGGGTTTCGCTCCCATTCCGAGCGTAGGGGGAAATTGTTGGTCAATATCGTTTCATCAACAAATGAAGCAAGTGCAAATTTCGATACCGAGACGATTTTGTGATTGAATTTGTATCGCTCGGCACGCTTTTCAAAATCGTCCAGCAATCCAACGACCTTGGGCCGAAGGTCATTCGACGGCGCGACAATACTTGCCTTGAGACGGAGGATCAAGTCAAAGATCGGCCCGGCAAATGTTATTAGATCATTTTTACTGACAGTTTCGGACATATTACAGTCAGGGTTTTACTGCGTACATTTCGAGTTTAACATCGGTGATCTCGTCGGGAACATAGACCGACACAACCTTTGAGCCCTTGATCCCGTCCCAGTAGGGGCCGATCGAATCGAGTTGAAAATACTTAAAGCCGACGCGGGCCGGGATCGGTGCCGGCGGCGGATTAGTGTATGTCAAAACGACGCCGGGCAATGCCGAACCAATGACCGAATCGATCACGTCGCGTGATGCGATCTTGACCACGCGCGGAACACCATCTATGACCTTTGACTCGGGTATCTGGGACCTTACGGCCAGATAAAAAGCCGCGTCCTTGAGCAATCGTTCGTCTTCCACCCTGCCGACATACAGGGTTTCGCGTGTTTTCTCGAGCGGGATGGCAACACATCGGCTTGGGATCACAGTTTCGAGCAGATCTCGAAGCTGTCCCGCTAGGTTAAAGAACGTGAAATAGAGGTCATCGTGATCGTACTTGACGATGTCACGCGGGTGGAAATCCGTCGAGAAAGTCATCAACTTGCCGACTAGTCCAGCCATCTCGAGATACAGTCTTTCCGGATGCACAAGGGATGAATAGAAAAAATGCGACATTGCCGGAATCGATGAGTTAATGGTATGCAACAACCAGAATACCCCGGTATCAGAAGTCGTAAAATCAGCCAAGCCAGCCTGACGCTGCCGACGCTGTTCGCCGAGGCTCCCACTTTTGGTGATCAATATCTCAACGAATTGACGCATCATATCGCCCAGCCAGACGGAGCTGGATGCATTTAGCGTTGGCGGGATATATTCGTCTGAGATCCTTACCTGGCCGGTCGGAGTTCGTTCAAGTTCAGCGATCTTGATCGAGGTAAAGCCGTCCCGGAGTTCGTCGTCAAAGATTATGCGGAGATTATTCTTTGTATATGCGAGCGGCTGTTCGTTCGTGCCGCTGGTTTCGTCCTTGACCAGAGCACCTTCCTGCAAGTACCTGAGCGTCGCGCTTGCTTTCGCCCCATTGGACTGAAAATTAGCTTCGCCGGCCTTCATCGCGGGGATCGCAAGGTGCACACCCAATTTTTCAGCCTCAGCGTGAAAATGGTCCCCCACGGGACGCAGATCGGGCACCGATTCGACATCGGGGACGTTTACGACCAATCCGTCAGGCATTACGGCACGACAACGGGTGATCTGAAAGTTAGCGTTGGCGATCGCTTCATTGTTGATCTTGAGGTCGAGTATTCCATACGAATATGGAGCGACCGACCCGATCCGTGACTGAAGCAGGTCTTCGTGGTAGTTGTCCCACTGCTGAAAATGATGCGGCGTGAGCAGCATTCCTTCATTCCAGACGATCTTGCGGTATTTGCTCATAAGCCAAGGTAGAGGTAAATAGTAAACCGAGTTTGCCAATTAGTAAATAGCGCGAACAGCTAATAAGCCGATACAGCACTTCGGTTTGCAGTCGGACGGGCTGTGCCCAATTACGCTTCCGCCGACGGTATTTCGGTTTTGGTCAGTTGACCAAAAAAATCGGCCGCCCATCGCTCGCCGGTCTTTTCCTCAAAGATGTCCGGATGGCGTTCGACAAAGTCGAGTGCCTCGATCATCATCAGCGATGACAGCCCGTCTGTATTCCTGGTGCGCCCGACGTTTAGCATTGCTTTTGATGGCTTTAAGATTATTGGGACCTTTTTGATCTTTTCACCGGATGGACTTGCACAGTATTCGGCCGGCGAAGTGACAAGATATTCACGGCACACAAGCGGGCGATCCGGATGGATCGAGCACGACTCATCCTCTAGAAACGGGCACGGGATATCCTCTTTCATATAGCTTGTAACCGTCTCGACGTACTTCTGTGGCAAAAATCCGGGCAGGTGTTCTGACGCCAAATCCATTAGGTCGGTGAGTTTGTCAAACCATCGGATCGCGACAAAGTGAGCAAGAGCATCAGCAAATCGCTTCCGGACGACCGACCGGCGTGGTTCCGGCATCGAAGCAACGAGGTCCGCGATCTGATAAGCCTCGACCTCCGAGATCGGAACAGCCTGTCGGCAACAGGCACCGCATCCGGCCTTACACGATATCTCAATATTGTCGTCTTCCAATGAATCAATGCTTAGACCCACCACGGCACTCGACATCTGTTGAAAAATTGGCAGCATACGCTGAGGCTTGACCGGTGCGGCGGGCACGGTCAATTGCATCTCGACCGGTTGACCGTTTATCCTCAAAACGACGTTGCCTGTGACCCATTCTTCGGTTTCCATTTCCATATTAGCTTAAAGTCCCGGTGCCTCAGTATTGACGCCAAACGCCTTCGGGTTTTGCATTATCGTGCCAACGGCCAGAAATCGAAGTGCAAGGTCGTATTGGCTATCGGTGATCTGGCCATTCCTCTTCAGATACCAGATGGTGCGTATCTCGCGCACTAGTTGCGGCGAGTCCGTCGCCAGTTTTTGTAGCATATTACGCATTCGCATAAAGTCGCCGGACGCACCTTGATCATACGCTGCGATCATTAAGAGGCAATCGTCGCCGAGTTCGTTGCCGACCTGTATGCTCAATTTGTCCAATGTGTCGGCCATTGACTGCGCGGTTTGTAGCACGTCGCCGCGTTGTGAACCGAGTTTCGTGATCGCCGCCGCCGCCAGAAATTGCGGCTTTAGGTTCTTTGATTGAGCGAGAGCCTTTATCTGGCTTGAGTTCTTTCGTGCCGAGGCGAGGTTGTCGGCCAAGGATGAACCTGACTTGATTGAATTGATTTTGGCGCCCACTATCTGGGCATTGGCACCCGTGATGAATCCGCGTTTGTCGTTTTGGGCGATCGAGCGTAAAAAGCTCTTGGCACTTTCCTCGACCTTAGTGGTTTCGGTCTGATCGCCGGTTGGCGGAGGTAACGATTGATTGGTGTTACCTGTTGGCGTGGGGCTGACGGTGATGACGTCATTGGAGTTTCGTTCCGGAGTGTCCGAGCCCGCCGGAGTTTTCGACCTCGCGGGCGGGTCGATCGGGTCGTCGGAATATACGATATCTCGATTGTCCTGTCTGCCGTTTCCACGCGTCATCAAAACGAAAGCCCCGACGCCAATGAGAATCAGAATTGCGATTATCGGGGCAATGTAAAAAAGGCTTGGCGGAATGCCGCCAGGAGCGGTAGCCGCCGAGCTCGGTTGAGGTATGGCCGGTGCCGGTTTGGTGCTCTCCGGCGGAACCGAGGGCGGCAGACCGGACGGATCGTCCGAGACAAATTCGACATCGATCTCAAAGCCGCCAAGTTCGAGGCGGCAGTTTTCGCTTAGAGCCGTCGGTTCGGTCAGCGGCGTGTCATTGATCGTTGAGCCATTGCTGGAACCGCGTTCGGTGACGACAAAAACGTCGCCAAAACGGTCGATCAACAAATGGTCGCGCGACAGCCGTCCGTCAGTGATCGCGAGGTCGTTGGTCGAGTGTCGCCCGATCGCAAATCGTGCCTTATCGACAGCGACGCGTTGCTCCGCTCCGTTTGCGTCCTTAAATTTTAGGAAAAGTTCGATCATCGTCCCGGTCGCCGTTCTATTTGGTATACGTCGAAACCGGTTGGAGGTTCAGCCCAAAATCCTGCGGGTTTTCGCCAATTATGGCGGCAGCAAAAAACTTCGGCACGTACTTAAAGTTCTCTGCCTGAAATTGTTTCGAGAGTTTGTCGCCGTTCGCGATCAGTGTCCAAAAATCACGCGGCAAACCCGAATTCGAATCCAACGCCTTCTGCAGATTAGAGCTAAGCCCACCCTCGCCGCTATTATAGCTGCCGATCGCCAGCGGCACGCTTGCCGGACCGGTGCCGTATCGTCCGGTCAGGGCTTTCATATAGGATGCGGCGGCCCGTGCCGCAGGTTCGGGCTGACAGCGTTCGTCCGGGTTTGACGGCGAAGCCCCCGAAAATACCTTTAGGCCGTGGATCTCCGCCGTTGCCTTCGTAAACTGAAACATCCCGAGCGGCCCTGTCGGGCTCTGCAGACAGATGCAGTGCTCCGATTCGATCATTGCCAAATAGAGCCCTATTCGCGGATCGATGCCTTTCTCATTAAACGCCCGTACGACGAATGGAGCATTCTTACTGGCGCGTTCAAATGTGGCCTGGAGATTATCGCCGAAGCGGCAGCCGCCAAGCGGTTTCACCTTTGCCCTTGAGGCATAGGCGTCCGTAAATCCCTTTATTTTATCGATCGCGGCTGCCGGTATAGCCTCGCTGCCGCTATTCCCGATCACCTGTGCGATACGCATCGCTTTGGCCTCAAGGTACTGGCGGCGTTCGGCGTCGGACATCTCCGCATATTTCTTGCCGCTCGGCACGTTTACCGGCGTAATGTTGCTATTGCCGACCGGTAGGTCGTTTGCTCCGGTATTTGAATTGTCAGACACCACCGGCGAACTCGACGGCGAACCGTTCGGTTTTGCGGTCGGTGACGGTCGCGGACCCTCATCTGGAAATGTATCGACATCTCGGTTCGACGCGATCTCCGGACCCGGGCTCATCACGGCAAAAGCGATCAGAACGACGGAAATGCTGATCACCATTATCGCGGCTGCGATCACGATGACGGGCACCATACTGAATTTTCCAGCCGGTTCGGCGGACGAAACCACGTTGCTTGGCCGAGGCTCCGCCCGTGCAGTTTTCGGCTCCAAGACATTGACGGTTAGAAGCGTGTGGTCGCCGATCTTGATGCGGTCACCATCGCGAAGCGGCGTACCGGTCGCGGCAGCACGTTCACCGTTGACAAACGTGCCGTTGGTCGAATTTTCATCGACGATCCAAATGCGTTCGCCGTCGCGGTAAATTACCGCGTGCAGCCGCGAAAGTCCGTCGTCGGCAAATCGATGGTCGGATTCGTTCCCGCGTCCAAAGGACATTCGCTCACCATCGATCGAGATCGTTTGCGAACCTTCGGGTGTCGGATATGTCAGCGTAAACTGCTTCATCTTACATTGCTACGCGGTAAAGGTCCGACAACGGGCGGTCCTTTGTCAGTCCGAATGCCTGCGGATTTTCCGCCACGATCCCGGCGGCAAAAAAGCGTATCAACTGTTCGCGTTCGGCCGGCGTTCGGATCGAATTCCATACATCGGTACGATTTTGCGGCAAGGTCGCCTTCCACGCCCCGGCGTCCTGGGGCGATTTGCCAAAGGCCGCAGCACTATAGATGACGTCGCCGTCAAAAACACCGAATATTATCGCCTTGGCATATAATGCGGCGGAGCGTGCCGCACACGCTTGCGACGCGTCCGACAGCGTCTCTGTCCCGCACATACCATTATATTTATTTTCGGTGACAAATGCCGTCGTCATCCGCCAGAGGCCTTCGTCAGAACCCTGTTTATCGACCACGAACTTACTCCGTGCCATCGCAAGGATAAAGCCGAACGGCGGATCGATATTCTGCTCGCGGACAAATGCGGTGTTAATGGTATCGCGATAGACTGCGGCACGCTGTGAATAGCCCTCGATGGCATACTCGCCGGAGCGCTTTTGCACTTCCTGCAAAAATTGTTTGTTCGTAACGTTGTAGCTGAAACTGCCCGAAAACTGCTTGACTAAGCGTTGCGTCAAATCGCTCACCTGCACGAGCGAAGGTAGTCCGCGACCGGATGGTTTGCCGGGTTGCGTATTCGTCTGAGCCACGATCGGCGTCTGCGCAGGTTTGGCGATCGCCCGAGTCTCAAACGCAAGAGCGACCGCAGAGCCTTGCGGCATCTTCTGTCCGTTTTCGTCGATCAAAACGATCTCAAGAACGTGGTCGACCCCGTCAGCGAGTTCCGGATGTTCCTTAGGGTCGAGTGTCGCACTGAAGCTTGGGCCATTTGCCGTGGCGACCTCTTGGCCGTCGATCAGGAATATTGCCCGATCGACACAAGCCGTATTTTCGGCCTTGACCTCGATCTCGACCGCAGCATTGATCGTGTCGCCGGGTTCGGGTTTGACGATACGGGCGGTGGCGTCACAGGCTGACGATCCGCGTGTCATATAAAACGCACCCGCCGCGACCGCACACACCACCGCTAAGCCGACCACGGCACCGGCGATCAGGATGGTAGGGTTTGAGGAAGACGAAGACGTCGCTGCCGCCGCCTGGGTATTGGTACTAGTAGCGTTGCGGACACCTTGTCGGATCACATCGTAAGCGGCATATTCCGCTTCGGTCGACGCCTGCGAACCGATCGTCGACATCTCGCTGTTTGCCCGCGACATTCCGGCCGAATCCGACACTTGTGAACCGCCCCTATCGACCGCCGATCGGCCTGAAGACCCGGCGTCGCTAGAGTCGTCTGATGTGCCCGCAAGTGCAAATTCGGCCTCGCTAGACCCGCCGAAGAGGATCGCGTCGCCCGGGACAAGTCGGGCCTCGCCATTTACGCAGACACCGTTGACGGTAGTACCGTTACTGCTCTGCAGATCGATAAGGTAATAGTCACCGCCGCGTTTTTCGATCTCGGCGTGATAGCGCGACACATTCGAATCCGACGGAAAGGCCACGGCGTTGTCCGAAGTTCGACCGATCGTCGTCACATCGCCGTCGAGCTCCGTTTCACTGCCGTCGAATTTTAGTATCGCGTGCTGCATACTAGTTTACGACGATATCGTATCAAATAATTTGCGGTTTGCGGCGGCAGATCGCCGCCATTGTAGATCAGAATCCGCCCGTGTCCGAACGGCCATTGAAAAACAGAAAGTAAACAAAGGCTACAAATCCGATCGCGACCGCCGCCAACACGAAAACGACAAGTGCGGCGAAAATCGGGCGCGAGGCCTTGGCGGGCTTGGTCGTCGGCCTTTCCACGAGGACGCGTTCGGCCGTAAACTCCTCGGAAATAAACGGTTGAGGCTCGATCGCGACCGCCGGAACGTGTGCCGGGGCCGTTGCAACCGCGGCTTCTGACGGTGATTTTCCCTCGGGCGGTGCGTATAGCTTTGCCAGAGGGTCGTCGGGCAGTTCGAGAGCGATATCGTCATCATCGCCCGGGGTCGAGGGCTCTAGGGTGTCGGGTTCCGGGTCGAAAAGGTCGATCGGATCGACATCGTCGGGGCGGACCAGTTCGCCGGTGGAACTGCGAAATACCGGTTCAGGCAATTTCCATTTATTCGACATATTATCGCTCACTGCTTACAAGTGCCGATCAATGCGGCAGATCCAAAACGTCCGAACGCGTAATAATACCCGTAATACGCTTGAAATCCTCGATCACGACTGCCGGAGACTTGGTCAGTTTATTCTTGATCGAGTCAAAGCTTTCGTCAACGTCAACGACCGGAAAACTCTTGTCCATAATGTCGCTGACCTTGGCATCGAGCAGATTACGATCCTTGAGCAAGTTGGTCAAAATATGGCTTTCGCGAAGGCTGCCGACCGATTCGTGACCGTCGATAACTGGCAGCTGGGTCACGCTGTTCTCACTCATCAGTGCCAATGCGGCCGCGACCTTTTCGTCGGGGCCGACCGAGATCAGTTCACGCGGCGAACCCGCACTTTTGGTGTCAGCGATCAGGCTGGCAGTTATACGCTGCGGTTCGAGTAGCAGTTTCTCCTTCATCCATTCATCCGAGTGAAACTTACTCAGATAATGTTCGCCCGTGTCGCAGACGATGAAAACGATGCACGCCGATTCGTCAAGATCCTTGGCGACCTTAAGGGCGGCGGCAAAGATCGTTCCCGCCGAACCTCCGCAAAAAATGCCCTCACGGCGGCCGAGTTGGCGAGCGAGGTCAAAGGACTCGCGGTCCGTTATATTGATGATCTCGTCGATCGTATTGAGGTCGGCGTTGCCGACCGGCAGATTTTGACCGATGCCCTCGACCAGATACGGTGTCGCCTCGGGGATGAATCCCGATTCCTTGTAGGTCTTAAAGATCGAGCCGTATGGATCGGCTCCGATCACCTTGATGTCGGGGTTCATCTCCTTAAGGTAGCGTCCGGTACCGCTGATGGTGCCGCCGGTGCCGATCGAGGCGACAAAGTGCGTGATCTTGCCGTCGGTATCATTCCAGATCTCGGGGCCCGTCGTGCGGTAGTGCGCCGCCGGATTTTCCGGATGATTGTACTGATCCGGATAAAATGAATTAGGTGTTTCCTCCGAGATCCGCTTTGCCGTCGCGACGTAATGGTCGGGAGTGCCGGGCTTGGCCGCCGCCGGGCAGACGACGATGTCAGCCCCGAGGCCTTTCAGATAACGCACCTTTTCGGTCGAGGCTTTTTCCGTAAGTACAAAAATGCACTTGTAACCGCGAACCGCCGCAACCAGAGCCAGGCCGATGCCGGTGTTGCCTGATGTCGCCTCAATGATGGTCCCGCCCTTTTTCAGCACGCCCTCGCGTTCGGCCCAGTCGATCATCGAGATGCCGATGCGGTCCTTGACCGAGTATCCGGGATTGAGGCTCTCCATCTTGGCGTAAATCGGTGCCTTGATCTTGAGTTGCTTGGTAATATTGTTGATACGTACGAGCGGCGTATCGCCGATCAGTTCCAGAATGTCGTTGTAAACTTTCATTTGTCCTAAAATTGTGCGAGCTATTGCCAAAGCAAATAGTCGTATAAGATTTGCTGCTACGCAGAGTTTAATCGCAAAGCCGCTCTGAGGCAAGAATCACACGGATCGGGTATCGCTGAAACCGAATATACCTGCTCCGCCGCTGACACAATGACGCTCGTAGGCGTAACACGTAAATGTAACGAGCACAACGGCCTACGTCATTGGACTTGATCAAAATGGCACGATCTTCGACACGACAGCCGCGAGTTTGGGCAACAGGGCTCAACTGCCGATTTGTCTGGCGTCGAGCAGTCGTTTGGGGTCGTTTGTGATCAAGGCCCTGATCCCTCGGGTTTGGCAACGGGCGATCCATTTGGGGGCATCGGCGGTCCAAATGGTCACCGGCATTTGAGCCTCTCGGGCGAGGTAAGTGAGTTTCTTTGACGCAAGGGTATGATGCAGCGATATTTGCTGTGCCCCGAATTCGTGGGCAAGAGCGATCATATATTTGCGACGGCGGAGTACCGTCATTATCGTCGGCTCGAACAATGCGGCGGTCTGAGCCTCTGGCAAGCGATGGCGGACAACGGGAATTGCCCCGAGCCTGAAACTCTTAACGATCATCTGCCCGAGCCGCGGCGAATCGCGGATCACGTCGGAGACGGCAATGGCCAGCGAACGATAGTCTGCTACGTTAACCTTGAGTTCGATATAGATAAGGCCGGCAAAATCGCGGCATAGCTCAAGCACCTGAGCCAGTGTCGGCACCGATTGGTCGGCAAACGCGCTATCGGCAAGCTTTGGATGTTTGTCGTTAAACCACGAACCGACATCCGCCGAGCCGAGTTCGGCAGCGGTCAGATCCGCGACACGGTCGCGCCGTCCGCCAGTGCGTTCGAGCGTTGCGTCGTGGATCACGACCGGAACGCCGTCTTTTGACAACTGCACGTCGAACTCGAGCCCGTCGGCACCGGCATCGATCGCCAGCTGAAATGCGGCGAGCGTGTTTTCCGGTGCGAATGAGCTTGCACCTCGGTGGCCGATTATGAGCGGCGTGTTACTCACTTTTTCTCCAGTAGAAAAATCGTCTTACTCCAGGCTATCGGTTCGGTGATAGGGAATTCGTGATTGCCGACAATGTTGAAATAGCGTGTCGCGGCGACCCTTACGTTGTCCAAAGGATGGATCTTAAACTTGTATAGCAGTTCGAGTACGGACCCGACGATCGATGGCTTCACCGGCAGTAGTACGAGCGGGGCACCTTTTTTGAGAACGCGTGCCGCCTCGCGGAGTCCGGCATCGAGCGGCGTGTATTCGAGTACGCCGCACATCAGGATGAGGTCGAACGACTGGTCCACAAACGGCAGGCTAAGAATGTTTCCCTGCACGATATCCGTGATCTTGGCGTGCTTTCGGCGTTTTAGAAACTGCTCGCGGGCTACCTTGAGCGATTTGAATGATAGGTCAAGTGCGATCGCCCTTTTCGGATCGAACGCCGCGTCCTGAAACGCCAGCGAGACGATGCCCGTGCCACATCCGGCATCCAATACGAGCGAGTCTGAATCGATCTTGAGATCTAGCGAACGCAGATACTTGGCAACCGAATTGCGGTAACCGTTGAGCCTCAACGCCAGATTATGAACGTCAGCGATGCGGTCATAGAGGCCTTGGGTTTTAGCTTTACCGGTTTGGGTGTGCGTCCCTTTTTTGGGCATTCGGTTACTTTTCCGCCATAAGCTTGAAGATCATTGCACGTATTTCCTCAAGCCGGGAGGAGTTGGTGCCGGTTTCAATATAGCGGATTATGCCTTTTCGGTCGACCAGTACTGCGGTCGGCAGAGCCATTGCACCAAATTGGAGTTGGACGGATTGGTCGCCCGCGACCACAAAATCGTATGTCAGATCATACTTTGTTCGAAAGGCTTTGAGAATGGCGATCTCCGCCGGCGGGTCTTTGGCACCGATCTGCATTCCGTAATACCGGGTCACGCCGAGAATCTCAAAGCCGTCTTTGGCAAAATCTTGCTGCCATTCGCGGAGTGACGGAAATGCCTCGATACAAGGTCCGCACCACGTTGCCCAAAAGTCCAGCAGCACGACCTTGCCCTTAAGGTCCGCCATAGTCCGAGGCTTGCCGGGCAGCCATTGGTCGACATTAAGCAACTCCGGCACCGGTTCCCCGAGCATCTTGTACTGTTTTTCGCGGCGTTTCAGTCGGGCAAAAACATCGGCTTGAGCGGTTTTGGCAGTAAAGTCCTTAGCCGAACTGATCAGGGCCTCGAGGTACAACTCGAGAGCGGAGCTCTTTCGTCCGGTTGATATCATATAAGTGATCTTTCTATCGACAGCGTAGTAGTAAAAGCTTGGTGATTCGAGTTCCTTGGCCCTGCGGCGTAGTTCGTCGAGTGCGGCGTCTGCCTTTGGAATATCGCTCGAACCGGCATATGCCTCGAAAACGAGCATTCCACTATCAAGTATTTCGTCAAGGCCGCGCGAGCGTGTCGCCGCCTCCTTGAGCATCGATCCGGCAGTGTTGTACGCCGCTTCGGCGTGCGGTGCCATTTTCTGGAACTGGGCGGCTGATTGGTATGCCTTTGCGAGTTCATTTTCCATTCTGAGCCGCTCGCCGCTCTTAACGCTTGGCCCCGCCAGATAGTCGCTCAGTGCCTTTTCAGCCTGTTCGAATCTGCCTTGTTTGGCCGCGACCACCGAGATCAGTGAGCGGGCGGTCTGGAGCTTTTCAGCCGAGGGGTCGGTTGACACAACATAACGCTCGAGCCACGTCGCGGTGCCATCAAGATTGTCGGCTACCCAGTAGAGCAGGCCGGTGAAGTATAGATCTTCGCCTGACGGTTCTTGCCGTGCGGCGGCGATCGCTGCATTTTTTGCAGCGAGCTGTTTTTGCTCTTTGCGGGTCTGTTCCTGAAGGCGTTCGCTGTACGGCAGTTTTTTGTCGGCGTATTCGATAAACTTTGACCGTGTGTAACTATTAGTTTCGTCGAAAAGCTGTTTGACGCTAGCGGTTGTTACGATTTCCGGTGTCCCCGTCGACCGGCCGGACTGGGCATCGGCGACCATCACGAAAACAAATAAGGTAAAAATTAAAAAAATGCGCATTTACAATAACCGTTGTCTATCTGTTGCGAAACCGATCCGGCCCGAACGCCTCCAAATACGGTGAACGCCGGCCCTCTAGAATCAGATCCGCCATTATTTCGGCAGTCCGCGGTGCGAGCAGGATGCCATTACGATAATGTGCGGTAGCGATATAAAGACCGCCAATACCGTCGATCTCTCCAAGGATCGGCATTGCGTCAGGTCCGGCAGGCCGGAGACCCGTCCACTGATCGACGATCGAGAGTCCCGCAAGAGCAGGAGAGATCGTCGTGGCCACCTCAACCAATCCGGCTGTTGCTTCCGCGGTAATATCGCGGTTAAACCCAACGTCTTCGGATGTTGCTCCGACCAGGACGCGGCCGTCAGCCCGCGGCACCATATAACCGCCTGTGCTATAAATAACTCGTTCAAAAAGCCGCTTGGCTGTACGAAACGCGATCATCTGACCGCGGATGGGCTTGACCGCAATTGGCACGGGGAAAGCCCCGAGTTTGATGAGCGAGGTCCACGCTCCGGTTGCAAGTATCGTTTTGCCCGCAATTATCTCACCCTCGTCGGTCCGTGCTCCGCGAACGCCGCCGTTTTGGCTAATAAGATCGATCACGCTTCTTTCTTCGACGATCTTAACGTCATTAAGATCGGCATAATGGCGCAGAGCCTTTATTAGTTTGCGATTTTCGACCTGCCAATCATTAGGAAAGAGAGCACCGCCGATAACCTCCGGCGAGACGAACGGTTCGGTTCGGCGTACCTCGGCGGCCGTCATTGTTTGAACGTTAAGACCGGCTTTCTGCTGCCATTGGACACGTGCCGATATCTGTCTGACGTCATCATCGTCAAACGCAAGGTAGAGCGTTCCTTTTTGGTCCAATTCTATATCGATGGCCGTATCGCCAAACAACGAAGCGGCAAGTTCGGGGTATTTGGAACGCGATTCTGCCAGGAAAGCCAGCATATCGCCGGGTTCGTCCGTCTCGGCCTGGGCACCGAGCATTCCGGCTGCGGCCCACGATGATTGTTCGCCGCAACGCCCTTGTTCGACGACCGTAATGCCGCGGACGCCGCGACGGTTAAGTTCGCGGGCAATGCTAAGCCCGATAACGCCACCGCCGATAATCAATATTTCTGAATTCATTCGAACTCGAACCTCAGCCAAGGACTAAATTATAGATGATGACGTTCGAGAGCAGAAACGGTTGATTTGTCCTCAGGTGCTATTTGCGTAAAATAGGACATTAAGATTATGAAACACACAATCACATTGATCCCTGGCGACGGTATCGGCCCCGAGATCACCGCTGCGACCGTTCGCGTGATCGAGGCGACCGGCGTCGAGATCATTTGGGAAACCCAGATCCTTGGTTCGCAGGCGTTGGAAAAGTACGGCGAGACACTGCCTGCGGCGGCAATCGAATCGATGCGGTCGACAAAGGTCGCTCTCAAAGGGCCGATAATGACACCGATCGGAAAAGGCTTCACGTCGGTCAACGTCGGTCTCCGAAAGGCTCTCGACCTATATGCGAACGTTCGGCCCGTCAAGGCTTTGCCGAATGTCGAGTGTCGATATCCCGGGCTCGATCTTGTGATCGTTCGTGAAAATACCGAGGACCTGTATGCCGGCCTCGAACACGTCGTCGTGCCGGGCGTTGTCGAGTCGATCAAGATCATTACCGAAAAAGCGTCGACACGCATTGCGAAATACGCCTTCGAGTATGCACGCGACAATGGCCGTAAAAAGGTAACGGCGGTTCATAAGGCGAATATTATGAAGCTCTCGGACGGCCTATTCCTAGAGTGCTTTTACAACCAGGCAAAGTTGTTTCCCGAGATCGAGGCCGACGACAAGATCGTTGATAATTGCTGTATGCAGCTCGTAATGCGGCCCGAGCAGTTCGATGTTCTAGTGCTCGAGAACCTGTACGGTGACATCGTCTCGGACCTATGCGCCGGACTGATCGGCGGACTTGGTTTAGCACCCGGAGCGAATATCGGCGAGCTTGGAGCGGTGTTCGAAGCAGTTCACGGATCGGCCCCCGATATCGCCGGACAGGGAATTGCCAATCCGACGGCGTTGATGCTATCGGCGATCCAGATGCTGAGGCATATAGGCGAGAATGAAGCTGCGAAAAAATTTGAAAACGCGTTGCTCGCGACCTTCAAGGACGGCCTCAAGACCCGAGATCTCGGCGGTACTGCACGGACCGCTGAATTTGCCAATGCGATCGTCGAACGCATAAATACTGAAGCAGCAGTGGCGGTCTAAAGGGAGAATTTATATGCAACCACTGGACCGTTCGATCGTTCTAATTGTGCGGGCTTCGGTATTCGCTGTCCGCATCGGAGGTTAAGATGAAATTACTGGTCTTTGCATTTATATTAACTGCCTCAATGGCACTCACCGCCTATTCCCACACACCGGAAACGATCACCGTGAATTCGGGTAAGCAGGCGGCCGCTAAAAAGAGCAAGCTCAAGGTCAAGTTTATATCCGTTACCGAAGACTCACGCTGCCCCGAAGGTGCACAGTGCATCTGGGCGGGAAACGCTAAAGTTCAGGTCGAGATATCTGTGCCGAATGGGGAGAAAAAGACGTTTGAATTCAACACCGGAACGGGACCTAAAGGCGATCAGATCGGCGGCTGGGCCGTGACGCTCGAATCGCTTAGTCGGAATCTTGCCTCGAACGAACCGTCTGGACCAAAGAAATACATTGCAAAATTTACGATCGAACGGTTGCAGAGATAACTATCTTCACACTGACGTGAGGAACATCATTATCAGGTCCAGAAGGAAGTACGGAACGAGGACGGCAGCACCTGCGTAGTCCTTGGCGACGCGTTGGCCGAGGAAGAGGCCCGTGATCGTTGCGGCGCCGAGGATCGAAGAGTAGAAAATAACGATGGTCGAGCCTGCGACAAAGAAATAGACGATACCCACAGCGGCAGTGAGTCCGGTCAACAACTCGAGAATCGTGATCTTGGCCAACATAAGCGGAACCACTCCGCTGACAAACGTCTTTGAAAAATGCCCGGTCAACCACTCGAGATTTCCTTTCCAGTCGAGCACCTTATCGAGGCCCGATTGGATAAACAATATCGCCACAAACAGCGCTGAGAAAAGAGCGGGTAGATTCTTTAGTATTCCATCCAGATGCATATAATTTGTGAACGCTGACGGTCAGCGCAAGGTCGTTGAGACTCCTCAATCCTAATGCAAATAGGCCGACAGCGTCCACACGACCGGTCATCTAGTTACGGCAGTAGTTGCCGTAAGTATGGTTGAAATATCGTCGGAAACGATGATCGATCCACGATGAATATGCCGAACCGTCTCTGCGTCTATCTTCAGAACGGTCAGATATTTGCCGTTGTTTTCAGGCGGCGGAGTGGTCGTCAGAATGTATGCTCCCGATGGACTACCCGGATTGATCATCGCTACCGCAGAGCCAAACACACAGGCAATCGAATCGCCGATGGCCAGATGCAGATCGACGGTTGAAGTCACAACCATCCTATTTGTGCGAGAGCCTTGTTTTATATCTATCGTTGCTGCTTTGGATCCCTTCAGTTCGGACGTGCCGATAACCAATATTCTTACAGTGATCATATTTCTTTCCTCGCTATTCCAAGTTAAATTTGGGCTTTCATCTGTTAATGCGAAAATTTGAGCATTAATGTGACAAAAAAAATATCCCGGACTTTTCAGCCCGGGATTTCAGCGAGAAACAATATCAATCTAACTTGATGGACGTTGTGTCGAGTAGCTATTTTTTACCGTTTTGCATTATCGCTTCGATCTCGTCGGCGTCCTTAGTGACCTTAGCAGTCAGATTGCGGTTACCTTCTTCGGTGACGAGTATGTCGTCTTCGATCCGAATACCAATACCACGGTATTTTGCCGGGGCCGATTTGTCATCGGGCGGAATGTACAATCCCGGTTCAACGGTCAGTACCATTCCCGGTGCAAAAGGACGCGAGTTTTTGGCCGTCTGGTCGCAGAAATAACGTCCGGCGTCGTGCACATCGAGCCCGAGATAGTGACCGACTCCGTGCATATAGTACTTCATATACTCTTGCTTTTTGATCAGGTCTTTGGTCTTGCCCTTAAGCAGGCCGAGCTTTTTCATTCCTTCGGTCAGGAGTTCGATCGAGAATTCCTGTCGAGCCTTGACCGTGTTACCCGTTTTTGTGTATTCGATGCACTGGAGTTGGACGTCGAGCACGACATCGTAAACCTCACGTTGTGCTTTCGTAAATTTGCCGTTGACCGGAAATGTGCGAGTGATGTCGGCCGCATAGCCCTTGTATTCGGCACCGGCGTCGATGAGGATAAGATCGCCGTCCTTTAGCGGCATATTGTTCTCCACATAATGGAGGATCGTCGCATTATCGCCGCCGCCGATTATCGAGTTGTACGCGACCCCGCTCGCGCCCTTATCCCGCATATATGCCTCGATAAGCGATTCGACCTGCGATTCGTTCATACCGGGCCTAACCTTTTGCATCGCGAGAATGTGAGCCTCCGCCGAGATGGTCGCCGCGGTCTGCATCATTTCGACCTCATCGTCGGATTTATGCAGACGCATTTCGCCGGTGATGATCGTAGGGTCGATGATCGTATGCGGTGGATAAGCTGTCTTAAGGCGACGAACACGTTGACCTGACAAATATTCAAGTAAGCGTGCGTCTAATGTTCTATCAACAGAAAAGCGATAGTAAAGCTTGTCCTTGCCATCGAGCAACTTTGCCAAATCAACGCCAAATCGCTCAACCGTAAACGCCCGATCGGCTCCGTGGTTTTTGACCGCACCTTCCACGCCCTGGCGACGGCCGTACCAGGTTTCCATCAGCGGGTCGCGGGGGCGAACGTATAGGGTTAGTGGCTTTTTCGATGCCGGGTCGATGACAGCAATTGCGTCAGGTTCCGGAAATCCGGTAAGGTACCAAAAATCAGAGTCCTGCCGAAACTTAAATTCAGAGTCGTAGCTTCGGGTGACCTCGTGTGCCGCCGGTATGATAGCGATCGAATTGGGTTCCATCGCCTCAATGAATTTCTTTAATTGTGTTCGCATAGATATCCTCTTTTCCGAAAATTGTAACTCAAAAATCAGTCATTGTCAGAAGTTGGTTACTCGTCGTTACTATCCATAATCAACAAATTTTGTCTGCCGAGCAACAATTTGCTTTAGAGCTCCAACCATCCGAACTATTTTGCTGTTATAATCACCAAAATTTTGTCATCTACGGGAGTCAACAATTATGAAACGAACACTTTGTCTAATGTTACTTACACTTGTCGCGTCAACCATCGCCTTTGGGGACATTGCGCGGCCTCAACCTTCGAAGACGCCAAAGCAGAAGGCAAGCATCGATTCAACGTTGAGCATACGGCTCAGCTCCGACGCTAAAGAGGCGAAGCTCGTAATTCCCAAGTCTCAGCTAAGACAACTGCGGGCCGAACTAGAAAGGCTCGACGACGGTTCCGATGACACCGCCGTTTTGGAAACAACAAGCGGAGTCACACGGACGCAGACGATAGTCAGCGGTGCTTTTTTGAGTCTGGCTCTTGTTTTTGGCGGAATGTGGCTTGTTCGTTCAGGTAAGTCGGCTACCAAGATGGGGAAAACGCTCGTGATACTCACCGTTATAGCCGGTATCGGTTCAGCGGCGACATTGGTTTACGCTAATGCAGGCCCACCTCCTGAGACTCGCAGCATCACCGGCAAGATCTTTTCGCAGACAGTACAAAGCTGGAAGTGGGGCTCCGGCAAGATCAAGGTCGAGACCAAGTCCGAAGGTGATTCGATAGACCTGATCGTGCCCGATTCGCCTAAAACACCTAAAGGCGAGGAGTAGACTGCCCCAGTCGATCAAAATTTGGTTTTAGCTAGCGAACATATGGTGAATTATATTAAAAAAATTATCGTTCTCGTAGCTTTGATTATGCTCGGTTCGGCCGCGACCTATGTTTACGGCGACATCGCCTTGCCCCGGCGGGACGAGATCAACCGTCGGCTATTTAATATGGAAGATGCGTCCGGTGGATGCTGCACGGCGACCTCCGATCTGATCCAGATCAAGGTTTACAATCGTCACGACGTACTATTGCAGGTTCCTGATTCAAAGATCGAAAGCGATAAGGGCAATTAGTCCGCCGGCGGCGTTCGCCGGATTTAAGTAATGCAAGCAGTCCGCATAACTCGTGTCGAGGTTACGAGCGCACATTATTTTCTAATGGCGTTCGTAGTTTTGTGCTCAATTACGGCGGTGCTGATCGGTAGTTTTCCGCTACAGGCGTCGATTGTGACAATCTTCCTTTTCGCCGGCGTCCATAATTTTATGGAATTTCGCTACTTCGCCGCGCGGATGCCGTTGAAATGGGGAAGGTCCAAGCTTTTTTATTCTGTGGGCATCGGTGGCGTTGTGGTGCTAACGGCAGCGTATCTTTCGCTCTATTTCGGTGGCGGCAACTGGCTCTGGAGTCTAGGCGATTGGCCTTCACTGATCGCCGGTTGGAACACTGCTTTCATCTTATGGGTCGGACTCCTTTTTTATATTCGCGGACGCCAACGACCTAAGAGCGATTGGAGTTGGGCGTTTCCGCTTGCGTTTTTGCTCTCGGCGCTTGCGTGGATGGTTCCCCAGTACTGGAGCCTTGCCCTTGTCTATTTTCATCCGTTCGTGGCGATGTGGTTTCTCGATCGCCAGATACGCCGCACCAAACCAGAGTGGCTACGGGCATATCACGCTTGCCTGGCATCGATACCGATATTTGTATTCGGGCTCTGGTTGGTGTTTGCGGCTCGGCCAAACCTTAGCGAGGATACCACGCTCTTCTGGCGGATCACGCAACATGCCGGTAGCGAAATACTGCCCGGTATTTCAAGCCATTTTCTGGTCGCGACCCACGTCTTTCTCGAATCGATCCATTACTCCGTCTGGATAGTGCTAATACCGCTGATCGACCGCCGAGCACTTCCGTGGAAGTTTAATGAAATACCCTTATTTGCTAAAAAGGGTGGTTGGCCAAAGCTCGTGGCAGGAGCCTTCGTGGTCAGCCTTTTGCTCGTTTTTGCTTTCTGGACGGGATTTGCGGTCGATTACACGTTGACGCGTGATGTGTATTTTGCCTTCGCCATCGCTCACGTGATGTCCGAGTTTCCGTTCCTGATCAAAATGCTCTAGTGGGCAGAAATCGGGCAATTGACGATGAATTGCTAAGCGGTTGAAACGTGCGATCCTTAGTAATCATATTCGCCTATTCAACTAAAAATTATGTTCCTCTTCGATCTGGTAAACGATCCTCCTGTCCAGTCCCTTCCGATCGGTGAACTGTGGCGTTTTCTCCCTTTCGGCTATCTTTTGACGATACTGATCGAAACCCCGATACTGCTTGTCGGTCTCTCGCCGAAAGTCACATTTAAGCAAAAGTTACTCTGCGGCGTATGGTTGACGGCGTGCACATATCCGATAGTTATTTTGGTGTTGCCGGCACTCTTTTTTGATACGTCTAGATTTGTATACCTGACGGTCGCCGAGATATTTGCCCCCGTAGCGGAATGTGCACTGTTTTGGCTCGCGTTTCGCGGCAAAGGCTTACTAGGTCCCGGCGATTGGACTCGGTCGTTGATCGCCATAGTTATCGCTAATCTTGCATCATTCGGATTTGGCGAGATAATGAATAGTAACGGCTGGTTTGGCCTGTTTTAATTGTATGCGACATCAATTGATCATTTTCGCGATATTATCCTTAGCGTTATTAGCACAGACAACGACCGGACAGATCAGGTACGAGTCGTATTCTAATGCCCGGTTTGACTACTCGATCGACTACCCCGTGAATCTTCTTGTACCTCAGAGGGAATCTACGAACGGTGACGGGCGCGCCTTTCTTGCAAAAAAAGGCGATGCGAAGATGCTTGTGTGGGGGCAATACAATGCTCTTTTTGATACTTTGACTAATGCGTATCAGAGCGATCTGGAAGAACGTGGGGCGGACGTTACTTACAAGATATTGCTCAAAAACAGTTATGTCATTTCCGGCACGAAGGCCGGCAAGATCTATTACCAAAAGACGATGTTGTCCGGTACGGACGGCGATGGAGATGCGACATTTGCTACCTTTACGATCGAGTATAAAAAGTCTGAAAAGGCAAAGTATGACCCGATCGTCGCCCGGATATCTAAGTCATTCAAATTCAATTAAAATGACTGCTGCCGACCGATCTCTACGCATCACGGAAGTTTTTCTCTCGATCCAAGGGGAGTCTTCGCACGCCGGTCGCCCATGTTCGTTCGTGCGTCTTACGGGTTGCCCGATGAGGTGCGTCTGGTGCGACAGCGAATACACGTTCACCGGCGGCGAGCGGATCGCGTATGACGATATTTTTGTAAAGCTCGACGAGTTCGGGTGTGGTTTGGTAGAGATCACCGGCGGAGAACCACTGGCCCAAAAAGCGGTGATACCCTTCATCAATGAGCTTTGCGAACGAGACTACGAAGTTCTGATCGAGACCGGGGGATTTGTCTCGACCGAAGACATCGACCCTCGGGCTGCGATTATTTTAGATGTTAAGTGCCCGGCTTCCGGCGAGGCCGAACGCAATCACTGGGCGAATCTCGCCCGTTTGCGGCCTGATAAAGATGAAGTGAAATTTGTCATTGCTGAAATGGTCGACTGGGAATTTGCCAAAGAAACAATAGCAAAGTACGATCTTGCGAATCGCACAAAGGAGATTTTGATCTCACCCGTTCACGGGATCGAAAATCTCGCTGAGATCGCTGAGGCCGTTTCGCAAAGCGGCATCAAATTGCGATTGAATCTGCAGTTGCACAAATACATTTGGGGGCCGGATGTTCGAGGTGTCTAAAAAGGTCTCGATCGTACTTGTTTCGGGAGGAATGGATAGCTGCGTCACGGCATCTATGGCTCGGATTGAGAATGATGAGTTGGCATTTCTCCATATTTCGTACGGTCAGATAACTGAGGTACGCGAGCGAATGGCTTTCAACGACCTTGCCGATCACTTTGACGTCGAAAAACGGCTTGATATTTCGATCGAATATCTCACTAAGATCGGGGGTTCGTCGTTGACAGACGCGTCCATTTCGGTGGCCGAGGCTGACCTGACATCGACTGAAATTCCGACCAGCTACGTTCCATTTCGTAATGCAAATATGCTCTCGATCGCGACAAGTTGGGCCGAGGTGATCGGAGCGACGGCCATCTACATTGGTGCGGTATTCGAAGATTCGAGCGGCTATCCGGATTGCCGCCCAGAGTTCTACGCGGCATTTCAAGCGGCAATAGATTCCGGAACAAAGTCCGACACAAATATCGAGATTCGCACCCCGATCATCCAATTGTCCAAGGCCGAGATAGTGCAGAAAGGAATTGAACTAGATGCACCGCTACATTTGACGTGGTCTTGTTATCGCTCTGAAAGTTTGGCCTGCGGCACGTGCGACTCGTGCGCTCTGCGGCTACGTGGGTTCGCTCAGGCCGGCGTCATAGATCCGATCGCGTACCGTTGATGACTTATTGGTCAGGATCGTCTGAGATACCGGCAAGTTCCGCCTTTCTTATCTCGAGTTCCGCGATCCGGTCCTTGAGTGTTTCGATCTCAGCGTCTAACTTTGCCTCACTCGTTTCTCCACCGCTCAATTTATGAAAAACCGGTGTGATCACGGTTACAGATGCAATGATGATCGAAAGTATGCCGATCATCCGGGACACTATATCGCTATCACTTTCCGGTTCAAACCATAAAAGCCAAAGCAGTATTGCATCCAGCAAGATCGCCGCCGCAAACGCTAGATTGCGTGACCAGATAAATTTACGATCGAGATTTGCCAGTGAGATGAGGCTCAAGAGTCCGCAGGTGGTCGCCAGCATAGTGGCTGTCACCGTAGTCTTGGCGTAAATATCGCCCGTGTGTTGATGAAACCAGATCACTCCGATAACAAGGACACTCGCGAGTATCGAAAAAGCTATACCGGCAAAAGGAATTGCCTTCGCACCCTTTGCTTCGTAATACGCTCCGCACGCAAGCCCCAGGATACTAGTGCAAGTGATCGTAAACGTCGTTCCCAACACCTTCGACTCAAATTCACCAAATTCGCCGAGTAGAAGCACGCCGATCCCGAGTACGGCACAGACCGCCACCGAGGTGATCAAAATGTATAGAAAGAATTTTCGAAGATCCATTATTTCGTCCTCCTCGATTTAAGCGGGTTCACGGCCAAAAAATTCGTCCGTTAGATCTAGATGGCCAAACGGCCGCGTGTGATATCGAGGCCCTCGAGATCGCCGAGCGCGGCAAATGCGACATTCTCCGTCTTAAAGCTTTCCGCAAGGAGAGCGTTGATATCGTCCGTGGTTACATCGTTGATCTTTGTCAGTGCCTCGTCGACCGAGATCTGGCGGCCGTGGAGCATTTCGGCCTGGGCAAGCGTTGCGGCACGAGCGGCCGAATCCTCGAGACTTAGCAGTATTGACGAAACCGTCTGTTGCTTAGCGAGGTCGAGTTCGTCCGCTGTAACGCCATTGTGGGCGACCGCACGCATCTCAGCGATCGAAAGGTCGATGACCTCCTCGACCTGTTCGGGGGACGTGCCGGCAAAGACTGAAAACATACCGCAGTCCTGATACATTATGGCCGATGCACCAACGCTGTAGGCAAGTCCACGTTCCTCACGGATCTTTTGCCACAAACGGCTAGACGTTCCGCCGCCGATGATATTTGCGAGCAGGTCGGCCGCGTACCGGCGTTTGTCGCGGGCCGAAACGAGTGGCGTTGCGATGATGAGATGTGCCTGTTCGAGATTAGCGTTTTGCCTAATGACGATCGGAGCAGCTAACGTCGGTTTTGCACTACCCTCTTTACTACGGAGCGTTGTAATTGCTTCCGCTAAGGCGGGGTTCTCCGAGCTCGCAAAGGCTGTGCTTGCCATCTCGACCAAGGCCTCGTGCTCAATATTGCCGGCCGCGGCTATCACCAGATTGCCGCCGTGATACATCGCCCGGTGATAGTTCCGTGTTGTCTCGTGGTCGAATGACCGAACTGTTTGCGGCGTTCCGGCGATATTTAGCCCTAGCGGATGCGACGGGAAATACGCCTCGCTGAAGATCTCGCCCAAATACTCTTCCGGAGAATCCTCGACCATTTTGATCTCTTCGATAATCACACGCTGTTCGCTTTCGAGATCTTTCGCGTCGAAACGCGGGTTCAGAAGCATATCAGCGATCAGCTCAAATGCCTTCGGCAGTTGGTCGTCGATCACTTTTATGGCGAACCCTGTTTCCTCGTGCGTTGTAAAGGCGTCAAGATTGCCGCCCAGACGATCCTGCTCGATCGCGATGTCGAGAGCAGAGCGTTTCGCGGTTCCCTTAAAAACGGTGTGTTCGATAAAGTGGGAAATTCCGTTCAGCTCGTCGGGTTCGTGCCGCGAACCGACGCGGTAAAAGAACCCAAGCGTCGCACTTCGTACATCCTTCATCCGGTCCGTCAGTACGACGAGGCCATTTTCAAAACGAGTTTCTTGTATATCTTCCTTCATTAAGAGTTTTAGCCACTAATTACACTAATGGCACGAATAAGGAGTTTACAGGACGAGACGTTCGTACTCTAATTTGTATTTTCCAAAATTTACCAGAAGGGCAAGTCCGTAGCTCGTGGCCTTCAGATAGTTGAGCGTTTGAGCTTTGTGGATCTCCGCAATTCGATCTTGTGCTTTGAGTTCAATAATGATGGAATCCTCTACGACGATGTCTGCAACATACTCCCCGACTATTTTTCCGTGAAATGGGACAAGGATCGGCATCTGCTGGACCGCTTTGATCCCATTCTCCTCGAACAGTACCATCAATGCATTTTCGTAGACTTTCTCAAGAAATCCAAAAGCCAACTCTGTATGCACCTGCATAGCAAGTCCAACTATTTTATACGAGAGATCCTTGTGTAAAATCCTTTCTTCCATTCGTGTTATTTGTGTAATTCGTGGCAAAAACTCCTATTCTTCGTGTTAATTCGTGGCGAAAATTCCTACCGACTTATTGCATTGAACAGCAACGGAAATGTCGCTAAGCTTTGGCCGCGATATTGCGGACGAAAGCCAAACAGGATGATCTTGCCTTTGCCCATCGTTACCTCTACAAGTGCCGCTTTGCCGGCGATCTTTTCCGCTCCGAGTGCCCAGCCGGAGAGGAGGATCTGTTTCGGGTCTGTCGGGTACCGGGCGATGATGCGGACGGTCATCGTGTCCGTAGCCCGCACGTTAGTAAGGACTCCACGCTGGTCTCCACCCGACGTTGAGCCCTCGCTCACGGTCGGGCTACTGATACGCTCCGCGATGACCTCGAACACCGGGCCATTTTCGAACCAAGCTATTGACTGAGCGGGCATGCCTTTGGCGATCGGCGAGGTCAGGTCGAGTTCGGTGCGTAGGATCGAGCCGGGGATGAAGAAATCCTTGCGGTTCAAGCCCTTGGTCACGTCTCGGATCGGCAGGTTGAACTGCTCGATGGCGAAATCCGACGAGCGATTTAGAAAAACAAGCGTGCCGCCGGCCTCGACAAACTTTTTCAGATTCTCAACTCCTTCTTTACCAACGCCGCCGGTGTATTCGTCGGGCATCGTGCCTTTGGCGTAGCCGTTGAGGATCTGAGCTGGCGGTTGGTCGGGGAAGACTATAGTCTTTGAGACGAAAATTCCGCGCGCTGTCTGACCGTTTCTTAATTCGGCAATAACAAATTCGGTACAATCGTGGCTCGATTCCCGCCACGTCTTACCCTCCAAGACAAAGCGAGTCCAGCCCTCGTCCATTGCAGGAACGTTAGAACGATAGACAGAAACGGTTGGCCGACGTTCGGCGAGGCATTCGCCATAACTGTAATAGCTCGCGTCTACATTCTTGGGCGCGCTCGGCAACGCGCCCAAAATACGTTCGACCTCTATGTTCTGCAGAAACGAAATCGAGTGCGCCGTCACATCATATGGCGGAATCGGATTCCCACTGGCGTCCTTTAAATTTGGATAAACCTGGGGCTCTAGTATGGTCTTCGCAAAATCAAAGTAGGGCTGCGAAGCTTTGATCAATATGAACCAGTGCGTATTTGCCATCGTCGTGCCCCGAAGTTTGTTCTCGAACTCGACGCCGGCTCTCCGCAGAATATCTTGCAATACAAATGCATTTGCGTTGTCTTGTACCGCTAATGCTCGCAATTCACCATTTTTTCTCGGCCGCACCGCTTCCTTCGCGATCTCATAGAACCTCGAAAGCCACTCCTCACGGTTGTTCGCGGCATGATTGAGTAGACTAAACGCGGCGGCGGTCATGTAGTTGGTGATGTCGCGGATGTGCCATTCGCCGCCTTTCCAGACGGGGCCGAAGGTGTCGGATTCTTTGCGGACGTCGTAGCCTTCGCCGTTTCGCAGTTGATCGTACGTGACGGTGATCGGCGTCGCGAGCTTACACGAAGCCGTCTCGCTTAAGATGCGAACGCCGCCGTGGTAGTGCGAATATGCTCGGGCTGGTGTCCAAGCGTCGTAGGTTGAGTTGGTTGTTATGCCTTGCAAACCCTGTTTGCGAAGATCAGCCGCGACATAATTCCCAAGCTCGGTGTAGCCTTCGACGATCTGTTTGGGGACGTTCGGTTCGACGGGGTCCATGTATGGCGGCAAGAAAAGCCTTGAGCCGAACTCGCCTTGCTGATGGATGTCGTTGACGATCTGCGGGTGCCAGACGTTGTGGATCTTATCGACGGTGAGCTGCGTTTCGATCTGCGTAAACGCATACCAGTCGCGGTTGTCGTCGTGGCCGACATATTTGTGATAAAGCTCAGGCGGATCGGTGCCTTCGAACTTAGTGCCGAGCGTTTTGTCGTACCAGTTCTTGATAATATCCACGCCGTCGGGATTTAGGCTGGGGACGAGCAGGATGATCGTATTATCGAGAATTTTCTTGATCTCGGCACTATTGTCGCTAGCCAATCTGTAAGCGATCAGCATCGATGAGAGAGTCGAGCCGACCTCGTTGGAGTGAATGCCGCAGGTAATTAGCACGATCGTCTTTCCCTCTGCGATCAGCCGTTTCGCCGCAGCGTCATTGCTCTTAAATGTCCGAGGATCGGCGAGCTTGGCGTTGATCTGTTTGTATTTTTCGAGGTTCTTAAGATTCTCCGGTGAGCTGATCGTCGCGAACACAAACGGCGCTCCCATCGTCGTTTTGCCGATCTCTTGAAACATCACACGGTCGCTCGCCGCGTCGAGCTTCTGAAAGTAATCGACGATGCTCGCCCAACTTGCCAGCTTTCGGTCGTCGCCTGGCGTAAAGCCGAGCGTATCCTTCGGCGCCGGAACGGTCTGGGCCGCAACCGACAAAATAAGAAATGCGCCACATAGGCACAGGATCACGGAGTGTCTTAGATTAGATCTTATTCTCATAGGCTGATTAATTACGGAATTTGCTGACATCAATTTACCACAGCTTTTAACGGCCGAATCGAGATTTTTTATAGTTTTATCTGCGCTTTGCGTATCTCTGCGGTGAATTTCTCCCAAATACTTGCGTGTCAACCAAATGCAATGTAAATTAACGCAAGTTATAATCCTTTCCCCAATTAGCTTTCCGCGATCTCATTCGCGGATGTTCGATTCGAAGACAACCAAGGAGACCAAACGGGATGAAAAACCCTTTTCTCGAGAATTTTCGACCATTTATTCCGGATTCAAGCAAGCTCCGCGAGCTTTCTGCGTTTCCGTTGATAGTCGGTACGCTACTCGGCATCATTTTTGGAGCATCGTCACTCTATCTTGTACTCAAGACCGGACTCACGGTTTCCGCGTCGATTCCGGTCGCGGTCATCGCTATCACGCTGTTTCGATTACTATCCAAGATCGGAATGCGGGACGCGACCATCCTCGAGGCAAATATGATGCAGACGGCCGGTTCGGCCGGTGAATCGATCGCGTTTGGTATTGGAGTAACAATGCCGGCGATCATGATCCTTGGATTTGATCTCGATTTTACGCGTGTGATGCTGGTCGCCGTGCTGGGTGGACTTCTCGGCATTCTGATGATGATTCCGCTTCGGCGAGCTTTAATAAAAGAGCAGCACGGTTTCCTGAAGTATCCGGAAGGTACGGCGTGTGCTGAGGTACTAAAGGCCGGAGCGTCCAAAGAATCGCGGGCCGAATCGATCGAGAGTCACATTGAGGGCAATGATGACGCGGCACTGCAAGGCGGCAAGATCATCTCGATCGGCTTTGCACTTGGCTTTGCGTTCAACGCGTTGATGAAGGTGCTCTTCTTTTGGAAAGAATCACCGGGCTATGACTTTACCGAAAAGGGCTTCAAGGGCGGGTCGATCAGTTCGGACAATGATCCGACGCTGTTGGGCGTCGGCTATATTATTGGTCCGAAGATCGCCGGTCTTATGATGGGCGGCGGCGTTCTGTCGTATCTTGTACTTATTCCCATCATTAAGTTTTTTGGCGAGGCTGTCACGAGTCCCGTGGCTCCTGAGGTCAGCAAAACCATTTCCGAGATGGATCCCGGGCAGGTCCGGAGCGCGTACATATTGTATATCGGAGCCGGGGCCGTGGCGATGGCGGGTATCATCTCGCTCGGCCGCAGTCTGCCGACGATCTGGCACGGCCTGAAAGCCGGGCTTGCGGACCTTCGTGGTGGTTCGGCTGAGTCAAACGCGACTTTGCCTCGTACTGATCAGGATATGTCGATGAAGTGGGTTGTGATCGGCGTCATCGCTCTTGTCGCGGCGATAATGCTCTTTCCACAGTTAGGACTAAGCGTTTTCGTCAGTCCTTTCGTATCCTTCTTTGGGGCGATCCTGATTGTTATTCTTGGGTTCTTGTTTGTTACCGTCTCGTCGCGACTGACGGGCGAGGTCGGGTCTTCATCAAACCCCATCTCGGGAATGACTGTTGCCACATTGCTAATTACGTGTCTTGTTTTTCTGGCACTTGGTTGGACGGCGGCTGATCCCTATTTTGTGACGGCCCTGTCGATCGGCGGTATTGTTTGTATCGCAGCCTCCAATGGCGGCACGACTTCGCAGGATCTGAAAACGGGTTTCTGGGTTGGCGGCACGCCACGCAATCAGCAGATCGCGATCTTGGTGGGAGCACTTGCATCAGCGCTTGTTCTCGGTTCGCTACTCATATTTCTCAACGATTCACGAACGTATTATCAAAAAGTCGATCCAAATTCGTCCGAAGCGAAGGTTGTGGTCACGACTGAAAAATTTCATCGGGAACACGGCGAGGTCAAAACTGAAAAGGCCGGTGGAAAATTTAAGGACGTCGATACCGCTACATATAACGTCTGGCAGAATACTGAACCGTCGGCCGGACAGGTCGGCAAGTATCTTATCGACCAATCAGGTAAGCCGGTTTATTTTGTCGATCCGGGCATAAACGGGATCCTGAAAAAAGACGATGAGGGAAAAGATCTTGAGCGGTTTGACGCTCCGAAAGCAACTTTGATGAGCTACATCATCAAGGGTGTTCTAGGACAGAATCTGCCATGGGGGCTGGTTATTCTGGGTGCGATGTTGGCTGTGGTTTTAGAACTTGCGGGCGTACCTTCGCTGGCATTCGCGGTAGGGATCTACCTGCCGATCTCTACGTCGTCACCGATCTTTATCGGCGGTATCGTTCGATATCTGGTGGATATTTATCTTAAACGAAAGCTTGCGGGTCAGGATCTCACCGAAGATCAGATCGTTGCTGAGACCGATAAGTCGAACGGCGTGCTGATGGCCTCCGGTTATATCGCCGGTGGTGCCATCGCAGGTATATTGATAGCCGTATTTGCAGTTATTCCGAGCCTTAAGGCATTTCAGAAAGGTATGGAAGAATGGGCTGCGACAGGAAACGTGTTTTACGACGGAGCGAGCGCTGATCTGCTCGGACTGCTTCCTTTCCTTGGACTAGCGGTCATCCTCTATTTTGTCGGTAGGGAATGGCTCCTCAGCGGTAAAAAGAACAGTAAACCGTCAGCGTAAATCTTGTTTTACGTTTATCTACGCGGCACGCTATAATTTGGCGTGTCGCTTTTTTAATTTTGCAGCACTGTTGTTAGTTAGGACATAAGGATGATCAACAATAATTTCCGTGTCGGAATTACAATCGTAATTGGCGTAATGTTCGTCGGTATCTTCTTCGGGCTGACCGAAGGATGCTCGGCAACGGAGAACAAGAATGCCGCCGATACCAAGCCGGTGATCAATGCCGTTAATTCAAATACAGCTACACAAGCAACGGTTAATGGCGGTTCTAAGATCACGATCGACCCGAACGGCCCCGCCGATACCGTCCGCGTATTTTATAAAAATTTACGTGAGAAGCGGTTTCGTGAGGCGATCTTTCTGACGAATTTGCGTCCGGCGGTCGAGGGCTTGACCGAAGCGGAGCTAAAAGAGTTTGCACTCGACTTTGAGGCACTTGCCGGGCAGATCCCGGCCGAGATCCAGATCAACGGTGAAATAATCAGCAGCGATCAGGCTACCGTGACGGCTAATCTGCCCGATCCGGACGAGGACGGCAAAAACTCAATACAAGAGATCAAGCTCAAACGGTCCGGCGACGTTTGGATAATTCAGACAGTCGATCCCGTTGCCGAGGCGAAGATCAAAAAGGACGGGAAAGCATATTTTTACAATCTGCGGATCGAGACTCACGAGGAAGAGGCCAAAAAGATGCTCGAACGAATCTCAAAGTCCCAACTCGCATACTCTCTCCAGAATGGTGGGGTTTTTGCGGATATGGCGACGCTCATCGCAGCCGGTCTATTACCGGACGATGTCACCACGAGCACGTCCACCGGTTACAAATATGTCATCAAAGTAGGCGAAAATAAGATCAATTATTTTGCTACCGCAATACCGGAATCTTATGGCAAAAGCGGTCGACTTTCCTTTTTGCTCCAGCTAGACGCCAAGGGTATTTCTCACGTCACAAGCAAAGACTTGCGTGGCCAGCCAATGAAAAAATGACGTCATTGTAAAAAAATGCGCAAACTCGTTGGATTTAAGTGTACTATTGAGTTACGACCGTTCGTTAAGTCAGAGTTGTGCTGAGGACCGACATAATGATCAGAAGACTCATTTCGAAACTAAATCGTTCGTTGTCTGAAAAAATGGTACCGGCCCGACGGAGATATACCGCACCCGTCAAGGTTTGGTTCGACCCCGACATAAACTCTGAACGTCACCGTCTTGCGGCAATGAGTGCGTGCATCATAGGCGAGACCATCGATATGAGCAGGTCGGGAATCGGATTTTTGGCACCTTCGATCCGCATCTCTGAAAAGTACCTCGTGGGCCACGACCGCCCGTTGAACATAGAGATCGACTTGCCCAACGGCAAAGTGCGAATGACTGCTATCGGCAGGCGTTACAAAAAGGGTGGCGCCGGTCCCAGTGACGACCGCTTTCTTATCGGGGCGCAAATAAGTAGTTATGGACCGGGCAGTGAAGAAGCGTACCTTCATTTTCTGAAAAACGGTCGCCGCTCTCGAAAGACTGCCGGTGAACTCGAACTCGGAATCGACTAGTATGCGGACAAATTTCGATAAAGCGCAGGCGAGCGGTCCTGCGCTTTTTTATTTTTCGCAATTGTCGTTCTATTTAAGTAAATATGCAAGATAATATCGGTATTGGAATCATAGGCACCGGATTTGCCCGAAAGGTGCAGATACCCGCATTTCTAAGCTGTGACGGAGTCCGTATCGCATCAGTCGCCAGTTATCGACTAGCAAACGCACAGGCGACCGCGGCGGAGGCCGGATCCGGACACTTTACGGACGATTGGCGGCAGACCGTCATTCGTGATGACGTCGATCTTGTCTGCATAACGACACCGCCGTCGTCCCATCACGAAATGACGATGTTCGCACTCGCACACGGCAAGCACATATTGTGTGAAAAGCCGATGGCGATGAATGTTGCTGAGGCTGCTGAGATGACGGCCGCCGCTCACGGCAAACCGTTGCTTGCGCTGATCGATCACGAATTGAGATTTCAAAAAGGCCGCCAAACCGCGTTCAAGATGCTCCGTGATGGCATTATCGGCAAGGTCCGTCACGCTAAGTCGTTTTTTCAGGCACCGCATCGGGGCGATCCGACACTGCCTTGGAATTGGTGGTCAGACGTCGGCGAAGGCGGTGGTGCACTCGGTGCTATCGGTTCACATATAATAGATTCCCTACATTGGTTTCTAGATGCTGATATTACATCCGTTTCGTGTCAGTTGCAGACCGACGTTAAAGAGCGAAGTGATGCCTCGGGTACGCTCCGGGCAGTGACCAGTGACGACAGTTGCTATATGCTCTTGAACTTTGCCGATAGTGAGCTAACCGACGGTGCGAGCGGAATCGTCTCGATCTCAATGACCGAAGGCCCGCATTATATGAACCGCGTCGAGTTTTATGGCTCCGGCGGCTCGATGCGGATCGATCATCTTGGTGAGGTTTACATTGCCAGATCGGGTGCCGCTGAATGGGAAGAGATCCCGACTGACCTCGGCAGAAAAATGCCCGGCATGCCCGACACCGGATTTGCCCGCGGTTTTATGGCGATAGCCCCCGTGATCGTTGCGGCTATCCGTTCAGGTGAAAACGAGATCGAACACGCCGCGACGTTTGCGGACGGGCTTCGTGTCCAAAAGGTGCTGGACGCCGCCCGGGCACTCGCCCTTCATGTGTGACAACCGCAAGATGAAACCCAACGACCCGTGCCACTGCGGCTCAGGCAAAAAGTTCAAGAAATGCCAAGGGGAGGGGACGTAGTCGATTACAAGTGAACAGTTATCAAAAGTCATTTTGAAAGGCGGCTCGATCCGCCTTTTTGTTTGCGTTTGTATTTATTATAGTTAATACTTTCAAAAACGGATTACCGCGATCACATTACCGTCGAACCTAAAAAACGCGGCAACAAACCTCGTGTACGTGTTCTCAGGATCGTAGTTCGATCCGCTCTTTTTTTGTGACAATTTATGAATGAATGGTTAATCAGCCACCTGGTTTGTCCGCGCGACAAGATGAAGTTGTCCCTCGTCGGTGACGATCTCATCTGCTCCGAAAAGCATATTTATCCGGTTTTTGATGACATCCCGATTATGCTTGTTGACGACGTCGAGACGACGCACGATTACATAACGCGGACGCTAGAGAAGGTTGAGCAATCGAAGGCGAATGAGACTGAGGCTGGTGTTCCTCCAACAGGAGCAAACGAACGAGTTCTTATTGATGCATTTGTTCAGGGCGAAATTCCTTATACATCCGGCATACTCTATTTTTCAGTACAAAACCGACTCACGCGATATCCAATCCCCGAAATCCGACTGCCGCAAGGAAACGGCGAAAGATTACTTGACATCGGCTGTAATTGGGGTAGATGGTCGATTGCGGCAGCTCACAAAGGTTATCAACCAGTCGGAATCGACCCAAGTCTTGACGCTGTTTTAGCTGCCCGGCGTGTATCGAGGCAGCTAGGTGTGGAAACTAGCTTTGTCGTCGGAGACGCTCGATTTTTACCTTTTGACGGCGATTCTTTTGACACGGTTTTCTCCTATGGTGTCTTTCAGCACTTTAGTAAAGAGAATGTTCGTACCTCGTTGGATGAAGTCGTAAGGGTATTAAAGCCGAACGGGAACACACTTTTTCAAATGCCGAATAAATATGGCATCAGGCAGTATCAACAGCACCGCAGGCGCGGATTTACCGAGGGCGAAGGCTTTGATGTCCGGTATTGGACACCCTCGGAGCTACTCAAAACGTTCCAAGATAAGTTCGGCCCGATGACATTGAGTGCAGATTGCTATTTTGGTCTCGGCATACAACATTCCGATGTTGACCTGTTGCCGCTAAAATATAGAATAGTGGTTCACTCGTCGCATTTAATACGGCAATTGAGCAAAATCGTGTCTCCACTTATACAAGTTGCTGACAGCGTTTATCTCGAATCGAAGAATTCAAAAAAATAGAGCTATTTAGTTAAATTAATGAGTGTCATTTTAGGAATCAATACATTTCACGCGGGATCATCGGCCTCAGTTATCATCGACGGCGTACCTGTTGTTGCACTAGCCGAAGAAAGGCTTAATCGCGTGAAGTATTACGCTGGATTCCCGACCTTGTCGATTAAGAAATGCCTTGAGATCGCCGGAGTTAAGTTTTCGGACATCGATGGCGTAGCTGTCGGGCGCGATTCTTCGGCAAATCTTCGTAAGAAATTAGAGTTCTCGCTCCGCCATCCGGGAAAGCTCTTAAACCTCGCGAGAATGCGGAGTAAAAGTAAGACCTTCGACGATATGAAATCGCTGATCGCGACTGAATGTCGTGTCGACAGTGACACACTCAAGTTCCAAACGTATAACGTTGAACACCACCTTGCACACACAGCGAGCGCCTATTTCATATCCGAATGGGACAAGTGTGCGGGGATAACCATCGATGGTTCAGGCGACTTCGTTTCGTGTTTGCTTTCGGATTGCTCGGGTGACGAAATAAAGCCGCTCAAGAAGATATTCGTGCCGCACTCGCTCGGAACGCTCTACACCGCCGTCTGCCAGTTCATCGGTTATGGAAAATATGGCGACGAAGGCAAAGTAATGGGTCTCGCACCACTGGGGAGTGATGTCTATCACGACTTTTTCGAGAAGATGCTGATATCGAAAAAAGATGGTTTCGAGTTAAACCCTGAATATTTTCTGCCGTTCGGAGCTAATCAGGGAATGGAAATCAACGATGCCGGAGAAATGGTCGTTCATCGTCTTTATTCCGATAAATTTATCAACGAATTGGGTGCTCCGCGTGAGAAACGTGGCGAGATAACACAACGCGACATGGATGTTTCGTTCAGCTTGCAGCACGTATTTGAAAAATACTATATGCATCTGCTCAATTCGCTTCACAACCTTGTTCCTACCGAAAAGGTCTCGATGGCGGGCGGTTGTGCATTAAACAGCGTGGCAAACGGCAAGTTGTTAATAGATACGCCGTTTCGAGAAACTTGTATTCAACCGGCGGCGGGAGATGATGGACTCGCGATCGGAGCTGCTCTTTACGTGTCCAACTCGATTCTCAAAGAGAACAAACGCTGGGTGATGAAGGATTCGTATTTAGGTAATGAGTTTTCCGATTCCGTAATAAAGGCCGAACTCGAACGCTATAACGTCAGCTTTAAGGAACTCAGCCGCGAGGAATTACTCGAAGCAACTGCGGAAGAGATCAAAAACGGTAACGTCATTGGCTGGTTCCAAGGCAGAATGGAATGGGGGCCGCGTGCCTTGGGCAACCGCTCGATCCTCGCCCATCCCGGATTTCCCAACATGAAGGACATTTTGAATGCCCGTATCAAACACCGCGAGTCTTTTCGCCCGTTTGCTCCGTCGGTGTTGCAGGAAAGACAGTCCGAACTCTTCGAACAGGATCATCCTTCACCGTTTATGCTCCATGTTTACAAAATTCGTCCCGAATGGCGCGACCGTTTGTCAGCGGTGAATCATGTGGACGATACTGGCCGTCTCCAAACGGTTGCCCGTGATGAGAATCCTCTTTACTATGACCTGATCAAAAAGTTTGAGGGCAAGACCGGAATTCCTGTTATTCTAAACACGAGTTTCAACGAAAACGAACCGATAGTCTGTGAACCGTTTCAAGCAATTGAATGCTTTCAACGGACAAAAATGGATACGCTTGTGATAGGTTCTTTCTTCTGCAAGAAGTGAGGTGACGGGAAATATGGAATGGAAAGTCCAAGAAATCTCACAACTTCGGGGTTTCACTATCGAGTGGGCGGAAATTGGCAATTACTACCTTTCCAAACGCAATCGGTTATTTCATTCGATTGATCTCAAGCCGCCTTTCACAGAAGTTGCCGTAATCGCCGCACCTGCATGGAAGCAGATTGTAGCTAACTCTCGACTCGCTCAGCGTCTACTTCGATTCATGGTCACCAATGTCATTCCCATGACGAACGGCGATCTCTTCGTCACCTTTGATAAGTCGGTGGGTGTTATTCGCGACGGGGGCTACAGCGAACTAAAAGGTCTCGTCCGTCCTTGCCGCGTACTCCGTTCGGCCTGTGCAGTCGATGGAAACGGTGATATCTTCTTCGGTGAGTATCTTGCGAACGACGAACGCGGTGAAATGCGGATCTACCGCTTTTCACAGGGTAGCGACGAACTAAAGATCGCCTACACCTTCCCTCCGAACTCGATCAAGCACATTCACGGCCTCTACTACGACAAATTCACCCAATCGATCTTTTGCTTAACGGGCGATAACGACTCTGAGTGCCAGATCTTGCGTTCCTCAAACGGTTTCGCAACTGCCGAGGTTGTCGGCTCCGGTGATGAATCATGGCGAGCGGTAAGCATCGTGTTTAACGAAACCCATTTCTACTACGGAACAGATGCTGAGTTCCGTGCCAACAACATTTACAAAGTGAACCGTGGTACTCTAGATCGGGACGACCTCGGAGAAGTAAACGGTACTGTGTTTTATTCCAAGAAGATCGGAGATCAACTATTCTTTACGACCACCGCCGAGAACGCCCCAAGCCAAAAAGAAAACGTCGCGGCCCTTTGGAATGTCAGCCGCGACGGAATTCTGAGTGAAATAACAAAATTCAAGAAGGATAAATGGCATCCTACCCTATTTCAGTTCGGCACCATCCACCTTCCAAACGGTCCCGACGATAAATCAAGTCTCTATTTTCATCTCGTCGGGGTTGAACGTGACAACAGAACCTTTAAGCTCTCGCGGGATTAGTGGTTCAAGGTCCATACCGTATGTCAATTGCAAGACCAAGCACCATTGATACGCTTTGCAAAAGCGCCCGAGCCGCTTCCACCACATGTGCTGGTCTGCTGACAATCTGAACAGTAGTACGCTGTCCCATTTCCAGGCGACCCAAGGTTTGAGTAGGTTCTAGAACCGAGTTTCAATGTGTCGATCTCAGTTTTATATTTGTTTGTACCGAAAAGCAAGATGGCATCGTCTTGAAGAGTGTACCCTTTGTTGGATTCGCAGGTTGCACCCTCAAAGCAAAATTTGTCACCAATTGAATAGAGTTGAGTGGTTCCTTTGGCAATAGCCGAAACGTCAGCTTGGTCGAAACCAAATTGGTTTCCCATTGACACGACAGTACTATCCTTCAACGTTACCCCACTCATAAATGTGTTATTCATTAGATATACTGGATAGTTTCGTCCAGTTCCGTATACCGAGTCACCATCTAGATGGACATCGTACGTGAAGTTTTCCGCCACAGTATTGCGGATGCTTAGATTCCCATGGTTATTTACGTAAACTAAGGCTTGAGCCATCGTTCCACTCACTGGACCGTTTCCAATAATTAGGTCCAGAGTCATATAGGTACTGTTTTCCAGATAAAACCCGTATCCACTCGCTGGAACAAGCATGTCAACACTAGTTACGCTCCAGCCGGAGTTATGGGAATTTATTCGTACGCCTTGGGTACAATTCTCAAAGAAGCTGTGATCTAGTCTTACATTGTCAAACTGCCATTCAGCAGAATTTTGAGCGTTGACGTAGATGCCTTTATCGAATCCAGTAAATTTCAAATTACTGAACTGAAAACCTAAACTTGATTGGTTAGAGCCGTTTCCTCCTTGGGCGAGTATTCCGTAATTTCCGGATGTTCCAAAGCCGGAAACCAAAGCAAGATCCCGGATTGAGACATCCTGAACTCCTTCGCCAATCTTAAAAATCGCTTTACTTGTTCCAACCTGCACGATCTTTGACGATAGATGGTACGAGGAGGACGGCAGAATTGGGTAGCTCGCATTTCCGACGAAGGAACTTCGGCCTGTTCCCACGATGGTTCGATAAGAATAAACTGTAAGCTCATCGTTTATGTAGTAATCAGCCTCGTCGAAGACCAATCTTCCCAATGCAGCATTCAAGGCGCGTTGTAAACGTGGTTGGTCGTTATTCTTGGTTACTGTTGTCGTCCCACTGGTTGCACCATTTGGAATGGTAAAAGTACCGTCACCGGATGTCCATGGGTAACAACTCGTGTGAAAAACTCCGTTGATTTGACCGCTGCTACAAGACTGCGATCGTCCGTCAATCGTTAAGAATACAGTCATAAAAATCGCAACAATTGCGATATTAGAAAATCTTGACATTTATTTATCCTCCTGATTTGTGAACTGGGGTCAGCATTATATAGTGGATAAACAACGTTGTCAATTGTTTAACATAACCAGATGTATTTCGCAAAGCATGTCCCGTCTAAGTTGGATGCATAATTTCATCGAACGCCGAAAGTGTGAACCCATCGTCGGCGGCTGGCTCGGCATAGAGGGAGCCCAAGCTCTCGAGGGCGATCCGGCAAACGTCGACGAACTATTTGCCGCCGGCTTCCGGATGATGTCGCCTTCGCACTTTTTTGATACCGAAATGGGCGGTTCGGCTCACGGTATCGAAAAGTACGGCCTGACCGAAAAGGGCCGCGAAATGGTGCGCCGAATGGAGGCAAAGCGAATGTTTGTCGATGTCGCACACGCTTCACAGCAGACGATCGACGACGTCCTCTCGATGGCGACGCGGCCGGTCGTGGTTTCGCACACCGGCGTAAAAGGTACGTGCGACAACAATAGAAACCTCTCTGACGATCAACTTCGAAGGGTCGCGGCCACCGGCGGCATTGTCGGCATCGGTTTTTGGGATACCGCGGTTTGCGGCAGTGATGCGGCGGCGATCGCCCGAGCCATCAAGTACGCCGTTTCAGTCATAGGTGCGGCGCACGTCGCTCTCGGTTCGGACTTTGACGGTTCGGTAAAAGTCCCGTTCGACACTAGCGGTGATGTCCTGATAACCGAGGCACTGATCGCTGAGGGTATTTCCGATGACGATATTGCACTCATAATGGGCGGCAATGTGCTGAAATTACTTTCCGAAAACCTTCCCGAGTAAACTATCTTGCACATACTGTATTCAACTTTGTCGGCAAAACTAGTACAATTCGACTCAGAACTGCGGAAGAATTGATCCGGTTTATTTGCCGGGCATAGTATCTGGCCCGGATAATCACTTAGTTAAATTAAATTCACGCGAGCGGCCCCGGTTTCGCTCGCATTGCTACCAGGAGCACTTGATGAAAAAGTTTTTTGCCGTAATGGCTGTAATACTGTTTGCGTTGCTGGCCACGGCTGCGTTCTACTTTCCGCTGACGACGTCTGAGGCACAGGCCGACTTCGGCGTTGACCCGGCCGAGCCCGATATGCCACGCATTTGGGATCGTTCGCGATCGACATTTGGCAAAGAAGATTTTCTCAAAGAGCGAGCGGAGGCGTATGCCATAAAGCGTGGCATCATTGACGGCAATGCTCCCGATCCCGGTGCACGTCCTGCGGCTGTCAGAAAGATGGAGCAGCAGGAGATCGCCCGCGACCTTTTGCCGCCATCGGAGGCAAAGAATGCACTGCTCGCCGCCTGGAGTCCGATCGGCCCTAATCCGATACCGAATGGATCTTTTCCGTGGTCCGGCCGAGTGATCGCGATCGCGGTCCATCCAACCAACCCAAACATCGTCTACGTCGGTGCGGCACAGGGCGGACTCTACCGTTCGACGGACGGCGGGACTAACTGGACAGCATTGATGGACAATGCCTTGAGCCTCGCCATCGGTGCCATCGCGATCTCACCGTCACAACCCGAAACCGTCTATGTCGGAACCGGAGAACCAAACTTTTCGTCCGACAGTTTCTTTGGCGTCGGCATCTATCGCATCGATAACGCCAGCACGACGGCCAACATCTCGGGCCCGTTCAATAAGAATGCGGGGAATTCCGATATCTTTACCGGCCGCGGCATCGGCGAGATCATCGTCCATCCGACCAATCCGAATGTGATCTTTGCGGGCTCGACCTCGGGTCTCGGAGGCATCGGCGGGGCCGCAAATAATGTACTGCCGTCACGCGGCATTTACCGCTCGGATAATGCCGCCGGAGCGTCACCGACATTTACAAAAATGACGGGACTCGCGGCCAATACGAACGCAAGTATCCGCGATCTGGCGATCGACCCGAATGATCCCAACATCCTCATCGCAAACGCCATTATCGGCGGCGGCACCGGCGGTATCTACCGCTCGACCAACGCACTTGCGGCCGATCCGACAACGGCGACATTTGCTCTCGTCGAGGCATTCAACTCGACGTCGACTAGCGAGCTTACGGCCGAGTTTACGGCTATCCACCCGGCCGCCAATGCCGACGCGACGTTTTACGCGGCAACCGGCAATCTCGGCGGACGCGTATTGCGTTCGACAAATGGTGGTGCGACGTGGACCCAGCAGATCGACAATAATTTCTGCACACCGCAGTGTTTTTATGACATTGCTGTCGCTGTCGATCCGGTCAATGCCGATAAACTGTATCTCGCAGGTTCGCCGACTATGGTCATTGGCTATTCGAGTAATGCCGGCGTTTCATTTACTAATTCGGGCTCCGGCGTTCACGTCGATTCCCACGCGATCGCGGTCGCTCCATCTGACCCGAACACTGTTTATCTGGGCACCGACGGTGGTATTTATAAGTCCACAAACGCGGCGGCATCGTTTACATCGCTTAATAACAGCCAGTTTTTTGCCACCCAGTTTATGGGTGTTTCGGTGCATCCGACCGACCCCAACTTCACGATCGGCGGGACACAGGATAACGGCACCAACTATTACAGCCCGACAGGGACCTGGGCACGGGTTGATAGCGGCGATGGCGGTTACACGGTGATCGACCAAAACGCCGCTGACACGACCAATGTCAGGATGTATCACACATATTACAACTCCATCTCTGGCACCCTCGCCGGATATGCGACCCGCGGTACGACATCAGCAAGTTGGTTATTTCGCGGGTGTAACGGCTCGGCGGGCAATGGTATTAATTGCAACGATACCAATGTCCTCTTTTATGCTCCGCTTGAGTCAGGGCCCGGCAACCCCAATTCGATCTACTTTGGGACAGACCGCCTTTACCGCTCGGGAGACACCGGAGTCACTCATACGGTTGTCAGCCAGGCTCCGATCGAGTCGGGCGTGGCGGTCAGTGCGATAGGTATCTCGCCGCAGAATGACAATGTTCGCATCGTTGGCCTTGCCAATGGCGGCATCTATGGGACGACCACGGGTTCGTTAACGCTGACCAATCTTGATCCGAGCAACACGGTCCCGAACTTCTTTATCGCTCGCGCCATTGTCGATCCTAACAACGTAAACACGGCGTATGTGTCGATGTCAGCGTTTGGCATCGCAACAGTTTACAAGACGACCAATCTTAGTAGCGGTACACCGACCTGGACCCTCGCTTCCGGTTCCGCCGGCAACGCCTTGCCGTTGGTTCCCGCCAGCGGATTTATCGTCGATCCGAGTGATTCGAACACGCTCTATGCCGGCACGGACATAGGCGTTTACAAATCAGCCAATGGCGGTGCGACCTGGGCACCATTCGGAACCGGATTGCCGCGAGTGGCGGTATTTGACCTCGCTATCACTGCCGGTTCGCCGCGAAAGTTGCGTATCGCGACACACGGCAAAGGGATGTACGATATCAGCCTGGCGACCGCCCCGACGGTTCGTTCGCCGTTCGATTTTGACGGCGATAATAAGACCGACATTTCGATCTTTCGTCCGGCACCGGGCGAATGGTGGTACTCCAAGAGCAGCAACGGCGGCAACGGAGCCGTTACATTCGGCACTTCGAGCGATACGCTCACACCGGTTGATTTCACCGGAGACGGCAAGACAGATATTGCATTTTTCCGCCCGTCGACCGGCCTCTGGTACGTTCTCCGCAGCGAAGATCTGACGTTCTACGCTTTTCCGTTCGGTACGACCGGCGACGTGCCCGTCCCGGCTGATTACGACGGCGACAACAAGGGCGACGCGGCAGTTTTCCGCCCAACGACCAGCACGTGGTACATCAGCAATTCCGGCGGCGGCACGACCATTACCGGATTCGGCGCGGCGGGCGATCGGCCCGTTCCGGCTGATTACGATGGCGACGGCAAGGCCGACGTCGGTATCTATCGTCCCGGCCCGGGCCAGTGGTGGATCCAGCGGAGCACCGCCGGACTCGTCGCGGTACAATTTGGCCAAACCGGCGATAAGACGGTACCCGGTGACTACACGGGTGACGGAAAGGCGGACATTGCCTATTTCCGCCCATCCACGGGTAACTGGACGGTTTTGAGAAGCGAGGACTTTTCGTTCTTTGCTTTCCCGTTCGGTACGACCGGTGACGTGCCGGTCCCGGGCGATTATGACGGTGATGGCAAGGCAGACGCGGCTATATTCCGTCCGTCAACGTCGACGTGGTACGCACAACGCTCGACCGCCGGAACGCTCATCCAAGCCTTTGGCCAAGCCGGCGATATTGCGGTACCAAATCTGTTCGTTAGATAACAGATGTAACGTGGAATAACCGCAAACGGCGGTGACTGTGAACAAGGAGTCGCGAGGGCCAACCTCGCGGCTCTTTTTTTGTTCGAGTCTTTCGGCCCAAGAGTGTCCCAAATTAGGTCGATTTAATTTGAAACAGTCAGCTTACATATTGTGTAACGCTAAGCCGTCCGTTTGCTGTGAGTTACAGGCGAAAAGTGTTTCAAATTAATTCCACGTTTCTGCCGAATTTGAAACAACTTAAGTCTTTTATTTAGCCACTTTAACCCCCGATTTTGTTTCAAATTAATTTTCATCCCCTCAGGCTTTTTGCAGAATGTGCTCGGAACTGCCGTAACCAAGTTGTTTAGAGCAGTTACGGCATCTCGGGTGTTTCATATTACAATTCCATATATCAGGACAATCTGATTCATTTTGCTTCGACTATTCTGCATTCCGGATGCTCCGTTGTTGGTTGACCAAGGTGTCCCATGTCCCGACACCTCAGCGCACGCAGCGTGTCATTGATGCTCGATTCGGACTCGCATAACTCGTTAGTTTTCAAAGATCAATTGACTGGTTAAATTGTAACACGGATTGCAACGATACGTTTCTGTCGCATAGATGCAACGTCACGAGAAGGCTTTATTTGAATGCGGATGACGCCGATATTTCGGATCGATCTATAAAAGATGATCTTAAGATACGCCCTTATCTACGTCATCTGCGTCATCTGCGTTTAAGTTCTTCGTTAAATCAAAATGAGCCGCCGACCACTCAGACAATCCCCGCGTAAGGGAACTCTTCGTTGATCTCTCCCGCCACGTGTCACCCGTCACCGTATCGCCCAAAATTGTATTGACACCAAGGCGCAACAGGTACAAAATGACGCTATCGCCGCCTCGCTAAACCCCTCGGACGGCGAACGGCCAAAAGACATCATTCTTACGCTCGATCGCATCGAAGTGGAAGGACTATGTCCGGAGAAGTTTAATGAAGAATCATAATAGTGAAATCGTGCTCCGTATCGCTGCATCGACACGGCAACCCGGATCGCTCACACGATGGGGCAGTATGAATCTAAATAGAGAATCGACAAAATCGCAGGCCTGGCACCGATCGCTGGCACAGATCGCTCCTATGGGCACCGATCGCTCCTGGATGAAGACGAGTCTGAATTTAAGAGGTATTAATATGAAGATTTTAAAGAGAGTGTGTTTGACGTTTGCTGTTGCTCTATTATTAGTTGGCGTGATTTCAGCCCAGAAAACGTGGGAAAAGCCCTATAAGAAATGGAGTAAGGACGACGCGATGAAGATTGTGACCACTTCGCCATGGGCAGCTACATATCAGTCGATAAACGGGTCTGCTGCAGCATCGCAGAGCCAGATTGCCCGCAATCAGACCGATACCGTAAATGGTGGTGGCAATGGGCGAAACGCGGGTAGTTTCGATCGAAATGCCGGGCCGGCACCGGTTGTTTTTCGCCTACATTCTGGCCGCCCAATTCGCGAGGCGATCCAGAGAGGACGGGAAATTGCGGCTGGCTACGATAAGATGGACGACCAGAAGAAACAGGAGTTTGATGCGTCGGGGAAAGGCTTTCTTGATTGTGCGATTTGCAAAGACTATTACGTAGTTTCTGCTACGAAATTTCCCGATCCTACAAGTGGGTCTGTGGATGAAGGTATTTTGCAAGGCTCAACGCTCAACGATCTAAAAGGAAACGTTTGGTTGGTTAACGATAAGGGCGAGAAGCGGGAGATATTTCAGTTTACGCCTCCAAAACGAGCGGGTGACTCGGCGTACATGTTTTTTGCGCGAAAAGACGAAAATGGAAGCGAGCTTATACGTGCTGATACGAAATCCTTCAAGCTTCTTTTCAACAATAATTTCTTTTTAAGTTCGAATCCCTACGCGGCACTTATGCCGAGTTCTATGGAGTTCAAGGTCCCCCAGCTTTTGGTTGGGAACAAGCTTGAATTTTGATCTGAACCGAAACTTAGATTGTTTCTACGGACGAGGCTGTCTGATAACTATGGAACTCGGTGCCAGGCTTGCTATTTTGTCGATTCTAAATATATCCCGCGAAACATTGATTAAAGGATGTGGGGTCATCTATGAAGTAACCCTTGAAGTCAAGCGCACGGGTAATATAGCATCTTTGGGATGCGATAGGTGCGTTGGATTGACTGACAAAAGAGAACAACCGGCGCCGCCATTATTAGTTAGATTCTTTCAGATACGCACCGCTGTAATTAGCGAATGCCATCATCTATTCGTGCACAGCTTCGATCGAGCGGTTGGCTACATGAAACCTGATCGGCTCATTTCCGGTTCTTCATCTGGAAATGGCTGGTCGTGCCATTAAACCTTCGTCTTCGGTCCGCGGAAAGGGAAAGAACCCAGTCGCTATCGCTCCCGGTTCTGACAGATGTTCGCCGCCTACGGAACCATTGACACCCACCACACAACAGGTACAAAATGACGCTATCGCCGCTTCGCAAAACCCCACGAACGGCGAATGGCGGGAGCGACACTTATGACGGCGAGAATAGGCAAACGCGAGTGAAAAATTGTTCGAACGCGACGCTCGGTCGATACTAGTACGGGCGGCGATGGAAAGCGTGTCAAGACGGTCGCTGGGTTTGCCGATACTTCTAAACTAGTAAGAGGCTGTGCGGTGAGTGGATCACCGTACAGCCTCTTAGCATCGTAAACCAACTATCCCTAAAATCAGGGAATATATGCGCTGGCAAGTGGCGTATCGGTGCTTAGGCCGAATTGTTGGATCTGGACGCCTGTCTGTGATCGATTAAGATACCACGTCGCTCCTGACGGCCTGAAGACGGCGGCATCGGTGATTAGATCACCATCGTAATCGCCCGGAACCGGAATATCGTTAGTCGATCCAAACGGAAAGGCATAGAAGGAAAAATCTTCGCTTCTGAGAACAAACCAGTTGCCGTTGGAGGGTCGCCACACTGCAAAGTCAACTTTGCCGTCGCCCGTATAATCGCCGGGAACCGCTTTGTCGCCCGCGACGCCGAAGGTCGCAGCGGTAACGGTGTTGTCGCTGGATCTCTGATACCACCACTCTTTGTTTGCTCCATTGGTACGGAAAATTGCGAGATCGGCTTTGTTATCACCGTCGTAATCAGCCGGAACCGGTGCGTCTGAGCTGAGCCCGAAGGACTGAATGACGGTACCGCCGGCCGATTGTGAAATATACCAGGTCGCGCCGGCAGGTCGGAAAACCGCCGCGTCCATTTTGCCATCGCTGTCATAATCGGCAGGGACGGGCTTATCACCGTTTGCGCCGAACGGAAAGGCATAGAAGGAAAAATCTTCGCTTCGCAATATGAGCCAGTTGCCATTTGACGGCCGCCATACCGCCAAATCCAAATTACCGTCGCCGGTATAATCACCCGGCACTATCTTGTCACTCGGCAGCCCGAAGGAAAATGCCGAGACACCCGTGTTCTGACTTCGACGCAGCCACCACTCGCGGACTCCGCCGTTTGAACGCGAGACTGAAATATCGGATATTCCGTCGTTGTCCAGATCGTTGCTGGGAAAGACAAACCCCGTAAAATATAATCCAAATCGCCGTAAATTTCCGCTATCGAGAACAGAATTATCGCTGACGTTCAGTTTCCAGATGCCGTCGGCATTTTCGCCTCTGAATTTCGTGAATCTTCCATCCGGTTCCGGTTGGAAAATTCCCGACAACACTTGTCCGTTTTGACTCGTTATGGTCGAAACCAATGGATTGTTGAATTGATCTTTAAGGTCGAAAGAGCAAATATTGTCGCGACTACCGCCGCGTCTACTCATAAATGTGACCGTCGTTCCTTTTGGCGACGTGAGCTTAAATGTCAGATCGCCGATAAATGTATGATCAACTGCCGCATTTGTGTTTCCGGCGGTAGCATCACAACCTGCTTGGAACGGAAAGGTAAATTGTAAGTCCCGAATTCTGCCAATTCCGGCAACAGGAAGCGAAATATCAACACCCGCTGGAACGTTGTCGGGAATTGGAACGGCGGGGCCGGTGTAGTTTATGAGTCCCGATCCCGTCCCGCAAGTTGAATTCCAATTGGTTGAAGAGACAGATAGGGTATATGGCGTTCCGTTGCCCACGGAGGCAACTGTCGAAAAAACGACTACAGCGATGCTCGTATTTGCAGGAATGATAGTTTGAAATGTAATAACTCTTGTGCTAGTTGTTACGCCCGTACTTACACCGGGATCACCCAGATAGCGGCCCGAACTAGAAATATCTCCGGCAACAAAGGGCTGTCTGAATGCCGCCACCGCAAGGTTCTCCGTACTTGCGTTGACGAGGGTAAAAGTAACGCAAGCCGGGGTCGAAAATGTATTGGTAATGTTATGAACATTGTAAAGAAAAGCACCGGAATCATTAGTCCCGGGATACACGGCCCCGGAACACGTCGCAGCCGCACTTGGCCCGGCTCTGAAAAGCCGGGTCGTAAGATTACCCGTTGACCCTCCGCTGGGTGCCGTTCCGAGCGTTCCGCTTAGACTACAGGCTTGAGGAGCAATGTCACTGTTATCGATACTTTGTCGATCACGCGTGGCGGCCAAATTTTCCTGTGCTGAAACCGAGGTTTCTAAGCCAAACGTTCCCGGTGTCACAAACAATGAAAACACCAGTGCAAGAGCCGCGGTCGTAGCTATGATCAACGTTCTGATCAAACTTTTTTGCGTTTTTGTCATTTTTCTTTACTCCTAATCGTATTGGGCCGGTCACACGGATCAATGGCGCTGTGATATGTACTCCAAAAGGTACCAGACTTAGTTGAGTCAGACATTTTTGTCGGCAATCGATCCCGAAAATCTCAAGAGATATCTATTTTGTCACGAGATCCGAGTCAGAGAGCTCTATAGGTCAGGCACTTCCTCGTCGATCAAAGGCAACCCATTTACCGTCTATCGTGATAAATCGTGTTGAGTCCACTATATAGCCAATGCCGTCGTTCAGCAAGACTTTGCCATTATCATTTGCCGAATAATAAAATGCGGCTGCCCTAAAGAGCAGCCGCAAACTTCCCAATTGAATTAACCGTCGGTTTACCAGATCAGGCAGGCATTGGGACGGATCATTTTTTGCGGGGCCTTGCAGCCAAACGCTTTGGCGAACTCGGGCATATTCGACATCGGTCCGTTCACACGCCAGCGGGGGAGAGCGTGCGGATTGCCGGCGACCTGTTGGCGTTCGGCCTCGGGCGTGTATTTGCCGGCCCAGACCTGAGCCCAACCCAGGAAGAAACGCTGTTCCGGTGTGAAACCGTCAATATTGGCAGGACGCGGTTTGCCGTCGAGCGATTTCTGAAACGCGTAGTACGAGACCGTCAGACCGGCAAAGTCGCCGATGTTTTCGCCAAGCGTCAACTTGCCGTTGATAAACAGGCCGGGCTGGACTTCGTAGCCGTCAAACTGCTTGACGACGCACGCTGCACGCTCGTCGAACTTGGCACGGTCGGCGTTGGTCCACCACATTTTGAGGTTACCGTCGGCGTCGAAACGGCTGCCCGAATCGTCAAACCCGTGGGTGATCTCGTGGCCGATGACGCCGCCGATAGCACCGTAGTTGATCGCGTCGTCAGCGTCAAAGTTAAAGAACGGCGGCTGCAGGATGCCGGCGGGAAATGTGATGTCGTTATTGACGCTCGAGTATGACGCGTTGACGGTCGGCGGCGTCATTCCCATACGCGACTTGTCACGCGGTTTGCCGATGTCCTCCATATTTCGCTTGATCTGAAACTGGTTGGAACGGACGAGATTGCCGGCGTACGAGTCGCGTTTGATCTCGAGGCCCGTGTAACCGCGGAGCACGTCCGGGTAGCCGATCTTACGCTTAAAGGTCGAAAGTTTGGCCTGCGCCTGGACCTTGGTCTCCGGGCTCATCCAATCGAGGCCCTCGATGCGGCCCTTCATCGACGCCATCAGGTTGTCGATCAGCACATTCATACGAGCCTTGGCCGCCGGTGTGAACGCACGCTTGGCATACTCCATTCCAAGTGCCTCGCCGAGCGATCGGTCAACGGTCTGAACACAAGTTTTCCATCGTGGCTGACGTTCTTTCTGTCCGCTCAGGTGCTTGCCAAAGAAATTGAAATTCTCATCGGAAAACGCTTTTGGCAGAGAGGTTGCGGACGAATTGACCACCATCCAACGCATATAGGTTTTCCAGTCGGCGATGGATACATCGGTCATCATCGAGTTCATTTCCTTAAAGAACTTGGCCGGAGCGACGTTAAAGTCGCCGGCGGCCGGAACGCCGCGGGTGGCGAAGTATGCGTTCCAGTCAAAATTGGGCGTCAACGTCTGCGCTCCGGCAACCGTGATCTTGTTGTAGCCGCTATCGGGATCGCGGCGTTCGACGGGCGTCAACGAAGCTTTGGCGAGCCGCGTCTGGATATCCAGAACCTTGGCCGCATTGGCTGCGGCGGTGGATTCGCTATCGCCGAGGAGCTTGAACATATTCGTCATATAGGTGACAAATTTGGCACGAGTCTCGACCGATTTTGCGTCCGTCTGAGTATAGTAATCACGGTTCGGCAGCGTAATGCCGCCTTGTGATGCGTTAACTATGACATTGTTCGAGGCCTTAAGGTCGGGGCCTGCGCCAAAGCCGAAGATCACCCCGAATCCGAAGTTGTGAAGTTCGGCGATCTCACGCTGCAGATCGGCGGCGGTCTTGACCTTGTCAATTGCCTTTAGGTACTTGCTGATCGGTTTGATCCCGGCCTTTTCGATCGAGGCTTCGTCAATGCAGGTCGCATACATATCGCCGATCATCTGCGTATCGCTGCCCTTTGCAGACTTGGTCCGGACGGCACTTTCGAGTACCTCTTTAAGCGTACCGTCGTTGCGGTCACGGAGAATATTGAAAGTCCCCCAACTCGCCTCTGCGGGCGGTATCTGGGTGGATCTGAGCCAAGAGCCGTTGGCGTATTCAAAAAAGTCCTCACAGGCATCGACGTTCTTGTCCATTCTGGTGGTGTCGAAACCTGAGCTCTGGGCAAGGACGGAAAGTGTCATAGACGTCAGAATCGCCAACGTCGTCATCGATCGGAAAAAATATGTTCTCATTTGGTGCTCCTAGAAAGGTCAGTTGGTAATACGGAGAAATGTGCCAATAGGTTATTGAAAACCCCGGGCCGAAATTAGACGACCGGAATGAATGCATCCGAGACTTTCTGCCGCAACTCGGCGGCAAGTGCTTTTCGGTCGGTATTCTTGATCGGAGCCTCACCGAAATTGATCACCGTCGTAAATCCCGAGAGCTTAAACATTCGCCAAATATGTGCGAAAAAGCTGATGTCCTCCCACCAGCAAACATATGTACTCGCCGGAGGTGCGCCGTCAGGTGTGCGGTAAGTGACCGCGGCATAAGAAACGGGAACGTCCGATTCGGCGGCAAACTGCAAAAAGGATGAATTGAACGGTAAAACCTCCTCACCCTTGGACGTTGTGCCCTCCGGAAAGACGATCACGCCTTCGCCGGCATCGAGCCTTTCGATGATCTGTCGGCCGGCACGCGGTATGTCGCGGCGGTTGGTGCGGTCGATGAAGACAGTTCCCATTGACTTGATGATCGCACCGGCAAGCGGCCAGGTCAGGATCTCGGACTTGGCAACGAAAACACCGACCACCGCCTGTCGCAGAGCGGCCATATCGGCGTAACTAAGGTGATTGCAAACCAGAAAATAAGGCGGTTTTGGCGGCGTGCCGATTATCTCGATCTTCATCCCGCAGATCTTTGTAAAAGTCCAGGTCCAGCCATTAAAGATCATCTGTCGCCAGTAAACTTTGTTTGGAATGAGCAAATTTCCTACAAACCATATGACGTAAGCGCCGAGCGTCGACGCGGCAAACATAAAGATTCGGATCGATGCTCGTATTGTCTTCATTTAAGGTGGCGGCCAACTATCGCTCAAGCTTTTTGAAATTGTATCGTAGCAAAACACGTATCGGCAACGTCTTGCCATTACGTTCGGCGGGACGCCATTGCATCGAGCGCACTGCTTTCAGTGCCGAGCCATCGAGGCCGAAGCCCGCCCATCTGACTACTTCCGCCGCCAGGATCGAGCCATCCGAGGCCAGAGTAAGTTCGATCTCGACGGTCGCGGCCACATCATAGAATGAGGCGATCGCGGTGTACTCCGGCTTAATGCGCAAATATGGGATCGGCGAACGAAAATTGAGGGCACCCGGTGTACCGTCGGCGGGCATCTCCTCGATCTCGGCTGACGCCTGTTTGGCAGGAGCCAGTCCGGCTGCCGCGATCGCCGCACGGATATTCGCCGCAAGCTTTGGCATTGATCCGATCAAAGTGTCCTCGGACTCCTTAATAGATGCGCCGTTGAATGCGGAATTGGACCAATCGATAAGGTTGCCGAGCTTTTGCGATATCACAAATACGGAAGCGAACGACTCGTAATACTCAGGCCGTTCGAGCGCGGTCCGCCGCATCGTCGCCGCGCGAATGATGATCAGATAGTCACATCCGACAGCGGTCGCAGCGACGCTCGACTGGCGGGCGGTCATATTAAATGGTGTTGTGATCGATAATGCGTCAAATGCGGAGCGGCTTAATGACAGGTCGAGGACATCCGAGGTTTTGGCGAGTTCGTTCGAAAGCCCGTCGGCCGTCCGCTCGGCTATTCGATTTGTCTCGGGTGTCACGATCGCGATCGTCTGTCCGGATGCCGCAGTGGCCCAAACGAGCAGGGCAAACGCTAACGCCGCGATCGCCGAACTACGGCTTATGATAAATTGCAGCGATCTCATCTTTTAGTTCTGCCGGAAAGCATACTCTGTGAATCCGATATCCTTGCTGAAGCCCTCTAACGGCAGAGGAGACCTCGGATATCTCGCGGACCGACGGGCGGGCAAATCCATCCTCGACGAAAATAAGGTTTTTGGCATCGGCGGAATCCGTCGTGTAGAAATTGTATGCCGCGTCGCCGGTCTCGTCTTCGCTGACATAATATTTAATGTCAAAGCCGCGGGCTGACACGACGGCCTCGACCTCCCGCACAAACGAATGGATCTTGTCCGCCGGCATATCCAGATCGAACGCAGCAAACAGCCGACGATCGAGAAATCTTGACGCAAGGTCCGAAAGTACCTGGTCCGCCGAGAATTGCCATTGCTTGATATGAAAGAAAACGTCGGTATCATCGAGTGAAAGATGTTCGGACAATGATAGACGCTGTTTTTGCAGGATTTTTTCGAATGCGGAACCGGTTCGGTGCCAGACATCGCCGCCGGCGGCGTACACATCGATCGCCCGTTTGAGCAGTGATTTCAGGACGGCCTCGGCCGCTCTCAGCGTTCGATGAAAATAGACCTGGCGAAACATATAGTAGCGAGCCTGCAGATAATCCTCGACCGCGTAAATTCCGGGTGCGGCAATGTATAGCCGATCATTTGCCTCATCGATCTCGATCGATTTGATTATCCATTCCAGGTCGTAGATGCCGTACTTTGCACCGCTCATAAGCGAATCGCGAAGCAAGTAGTCCATTCGGTCCACATCGAGTTGCGACGAAACAAGTTGTGTAAGAGCGAGCGGCCTGAAATCGCCGCGGATGATGCCGGCGACGTCCTCGGCTAGTTCGCGCGAAAAGCCCGAGAGCACTCGTCCGACATCAGTGTCGCCGCTCAGGATCGTGTCGATCGAAAACTGTTCGTGGTGAAATCCGAGGATAGACTCGATCACGTGAGAGAATGCACCGTGTCCAATGTCGTGAAGCAGGGCAGCGACCCGCACCGCAGTTTGGTGCTCGTAACTTATTGTATATTTGGAGTTGAGCCTCTCGAGTGTCCTGGTAGCAAGATGAAAGGCGCCGAGTGAATGAGTGAATCGCGAGTGTTCGGCACTCTGATAGGCGAAATATGCGAGGCCGAGTTGGCGGATTCGCCTAAGCCTTTGAAATTCAACGGTGTCGATCAGCGTTTCGATCAGTTTACCTTCGGCGGAACTATTGTCCAGCCTGATAATATTATGAACCGCATCTCGATAATTTCGTTCTGACAATTGCCACTCCCGCCCGCTAAAGGATCCTGTCCATTATCGTGGCATTTTGCCTCCGCCCGCAACTCAGGCTGACAATTTGCCTGAGCCGAGAGCCATCGAAACAATCAAATTGTGGCAATCCATCTATTTGGAAAATCTTCAAAATATTGAATACGCTGTGACGACCGAAAGTAGCCCTGCTAAAAAGGAGAGATGTAAGTGTCAGTATTTACAGGCATTTAAGGGCTTTTATTAAACAAAGCGGCGAGTGGCAACAAAATTGCTTGTTTTACAGTGAACATATTGCCTTTTTTTGGCATTACCCTTCAACTTCAAGATTTATTGGGAGAAAAAAATGAAAATTCAGCGAACTATTAAAGTTATCTCAATGCTCATTCTTATCGCTTTTGCTGTGTCGGTCAGTATCGCACAGGAAACGGTAGGTGGTATCGAGATCACTACTAAGGACACAACCGGAGCCGTTGTTCCCGGCGTCGTCATCACTGTAACCAGTGGTGCGGACACTGCCGGTTACAAACGGACCGTCACAACCGACGGTTCGGGCTACGCGCGTCTTACACAGATGCCTCCGGGCGGATACATTCTGACGGCGGCTCCTATCTCAGGTTTTTCTGAGACTAGAACGACCGCTCGTGTCGAACTCGGAAAATCGAGTCAGGTAACCCTCGAAATGGGCATCAAGAGCTCAGTCGAGGTCGTTGTTACCTCAGGCGATACCGTTGTTGACACCGGTAGCTCGGAAATTTCGACATCGGTCAGCTCAGCTAAGATCGAGTCGCTTCCGGTTGCAGGTAACTTCACCTCGCTTCTCAAGATCGTTCCGGGCGTCCGTCCTGAAGCTCTCGCCGGTGGTTTCACCATCGACGGTGCCAGCGGTGCTGAGAACACATTTGTGATCGACGGCCAGGAAGTGACCAACTATCGTAACGCCGGTCTGAACTCGAACAACAACGTGCCTTTCGCACTCGTTCAGGAGTTTCAGGTCAAATCGAGTGGTTTCAACGCCGAGTACGGCGGTGCAACCGGCGGTGTGGTTAACGTTGTTACCAAGGGTGGAAACAACCAGTTTCACGGTGATATCGGAATCGGTTTTGAGCCTTCGAAACTTCAGGGCGGAAATCGTCCGGGCTTGAACCGTTTCACATCGGGCTCGGTCTCGAACACCACTTATGTCGCGACAAACGAGTACATTACGGCTCCGAAATCGCAGTACCTGACCACCGTTCCTTCGGTCAACCTCAGCGGTCCCATCCTCAAGAATAAAGTTTGGTTCTTTGCCAGCTATTCGCCGACGATGTTTTCGCAGACTGTTGACTCGGTTTATTACAGCTCAGCCCCGTCCGCTACTCGTGCGGTCACCGGCGGCGAGCGATATACCGGCAAGCAGAGGAATGAATACAGTTTTGGCCGTATCGATGCTTCGCCGTTCTCGAAACTGCGTTTGACCGGTACGTTCCTTTATAACCCGCTTATCCAGCAGGGTGTTATCCCCTATGGCACCTATGCTATCGGCGGAACGACCTCGTGCGTCAATTTTGGCGGCACCATCGGCAGTCTCTGCGGCAACGATCTCGCTAGCCGTCAGGGTGGATTCCAGTCATCCAAGAACGTTACGGGTCAGGCCGTTTACACGCCGCTCAGCAGCATTGTTGCAACGTTCCGATACTCGCGTGGTTTCTTGAACGAAAAACTTGGAAACTACTTTAAGCCGTCTGGTACACGTTATATTTGTACCTCAGGCAATGCAGCCGGTACCACGACGTTTGGTTCGGAAGCTTGTACGACCGGTATTAATGATCCTGCGAACGACCAGACCTTCAAGGACGTTTCGGTCCGCACCAATTACGAAGGCGATATGAGCTTCTTGTTCAACGCCGGCGGACGTCACGAACTCAAGGGTGGCTACGGTCATCAGGCTATCTACAACGACCTGTTGAAGAACTTCACGACGCGTGTTTACATGCAGTACGGTCGTCCTATCGATAACGATTTCAACTGGAGCAACCTCGCAACTCCGTCAGCTCCGATCTGTGCAGTAGGCCAGGTTGTCGGCTGTGTGCTCGGCCACGGTGCTCTTTATCGCTACGGCGAGAGAGGCGAAGGCAGCAATTTGAACCAGGCGATCTATGTCCAGGACAAATGGCAGATCGGTCGACGCTTTACCCTGAACGTCGGTGTCCGTATCGAAAAGGAATCGCTTCCGTCGTTTAACGGTTTTGCTGCTCCGTTCGCATTTGGATGGGGAGACAAGATCGCTCCGCGTATCGGTGGTGCATTTGACGTATTTGGCGATGGCAAGACCAAGGTCTTTGGTAGCTATGGCAAATTCTATGACCGTCTGAAATTCAAGATGGCACAGGGTTCGTTCGGTGGTAACTTCTACCGTGTGGACTTCTTTGAAATTGCTCCGAACAATGCGCCTTACCGCTCAGCATATACACCCTCGACAATTTTGGGTAATTTCACCGATCCGATCGGTGGTGCGTGTGCTCCGACCGGCTTTATCGGCAGCGGCCTCAGCCGTTGTCAGAATGACTACCGTGTTGCTTCGAACGTCCCCGGTGTTGACATCGAGGATGCCGGCGGCATCGACGTTAATCTGAAGCCGTATCAGCAGCGTGAATTCACCTTTGGTGCTGAGCACGAACTTCACAAAAACTGGGTCATCAAGGGCCGCTATACCAATAAGAAGCTACTTGAGACAGTCGAAGATGCTGGTGCTATCAGTGCAACCGGCAGTGAGATCTACATTACGGGTAACCCCGGAAAGGGACTTCACGCTCAATTCCTGCAACAGTTTGGCTATGCCGAACCGTATGCTTCGGCTCGTCGTGACTACAACGCAGTCGAGCTTCAAATTGAACGCCGTCTGGCTGACAACTTCTACTTCAATGCTAACTACACCTATAGCCGCCTTCGTGGTAACTATTCAGGTTTGGCTAACTCAGATGAAGCAGGACGTTCGGATCCGGGCGTAAACCGTAGCTTCGATCTTCCGATGATCGGATTCGTTGCTAAGGGTGGATCTGATTACGGTGCACTTGGAACCGATCGTCCGCATGTTGTTAATGCGTACGGCGGCTACAACTGGATCTGGAAAGGTACCGGTAACTCGACCGAGTTCAGTGCATTCCAGACATTCCAGTCGGGAACCCCGCAGTCGACCCTTATCAACTTTATCGTGCCGATCTTCTTGAACGGCCGTGGCGATATGGGCCGTACACCGATGCTCTATCAGACGGATTTCAGCGTTTCACATCGCTACAAATTCGGAACTGACAAGAAGTATGCGGTCGAAGCTAACATTAACTTGATCAATGCATTCGATCAGGCGACCGTGACAAGTCTTCAGACCACGCTTTCCAATATCTCCTTGGCTTCATTTGGAGCTGCTCAGGGATATGGTTGTGCGTCGGGTGACTATCCTTGTCTCTTGAACAAGTTTAATGCTGGTTCACTGTACACACAGATCAACACTAATCTGAATTCGAACCCCCTCGTGTTTAACGCTAAGAATAGCTCGTATGGCATGGCCAACGGTTATCAGGGTGGTCGTAATGTTCGTTTTGGTTTCAAATTTGTTTTCTAAATAAATTTGTTTCCTAAAACCTTTTGGCCCGCCTGAGCGATCAGGCGGGCCTTTTTTGCAACTTTGCTGCAGGTCGTACGCACATTGCTAATACGATATGCAGTCTCTCGCCGCTCCGCCGCTACATCGCAGCAAAGCCGAGTTTTCCATAACCAACGGTTTCTCGGTCAGGCATTCAGTACTTTGTGGTGATCTCGACATCGACGCCGTCACCTTTCGGCACCAGCGAGTACGGCATAACTATATATGTCCTGCTCCCTCGCCAACGAGTCGTTAAACCGGTCATTTATCTTTACCGCGATCAGTGGCGGAGCTGAACTCAGAGGCTATTTTAGTTTTGGATCTGGTCGGAAGTAGGGCGTCCAAGAGAAATAACCGTAGATCAAACCTCCGACGAGATGCCAGCGATCGATATCGAGCGGAGGCCCGATACTGATCAGGTCGTGCTTATTCAACGTATGAAGGCAGACAAAGGCAGAATGAAGCCGGCCCTGTTAACCCGGCACTAGTGCGTCGGGCGGCTTAATAGCGGTTTCGGTAAAGTATGCTGTGGGATATCGGTGGCCCTCGTCGGGCTATTGCTGAACGACCCGAAATCGGCGATCGAGTCGTCCTGACCTGCGAGTTAATTGCCGAGAGCAGTTCAACAGCACGAGCCGTTACTCTGAGCACCGACACGCCGTAGGAAACACATGCCGTTCTTCGATGACCCGAGTGCTCGCGGTCATTTAAGGCTAATGATGTCGCTGTGCCGACTCAAAATCGGCGAGCTAACCCAATATCGTGGAAGATCGAATAGGTTTTCGCGACCGCACGGGTCAGATCCTAGGTCTTAGACCTAAACTGCTTGATCAATTTCTTTATATCCTCTTTATTTGGGGCTTCCGGGGCAACTTTCAAATAGGCCTCGAGTTCCTTGGCCGCCTCGGCATAACGATTGAGGTCTCGACCAAACAGTAGGGCCAGTTGCCAGTGGGCATCCGCCGACGTACCTTCCGAGGCCTTTATGGCACGTTTGAGCGCCGTCTCGGCCTTTTCGTATTCTTTGGTAGAGCGGGTGGCCATACCAAGTAGCAGATTTGCCTCGACCGAGTCCGGACTTTCGACGAGAGCCTTCTCGGTAGCTGCAACAGCCTCCGGGAAGCTTTTCAGGGTAAATTTGGAGTAGCCGATACCGTACCAACAGTCAAAACATCGTGATTGCACTGCCAACGCCCGCTCAAAAATACCGATAGCAGTCGTATAGTCTCCCTTAGTGAGACGCAGATAGCCGAGCTTTTGGAGAGCTAGAAAATAGGTCGGAAAGGTGTCTACTGCTTTTTCGAGGCTAACCAGAGCTTCGGTCGGCCGCTGCCCGTCGATATCGTCGATCGCAGACTTATATAGTGCGGCCGCGGCCGGGGGCACATCTTGTGCGTAGACGACCGCATTTTGGAATGGAATCTTGCTCGACTCTTTTCTCGCCTTCAGATAAATATCTTTTTGCTGTATGTCCGGTAACGACTGGCCTCGACTCCCGACTCCGGCTAACTCGACGTCCACGCTTTGCTCGACCAGCCCGGTTCCATACGGTAGGGCCTTGACTGTGTAACGGCCGTTGGGCAGATTTGGGAAATAATAGCGGCCCGACACATCCGTTCGGACGCGGCCCATCGTACGGTTAATATCGTTCGTCAGCTCTACCCAAACCTGCGAAACAGGACGGCGATCCGGGCCGAATACAAAGCCCGAGATCGAACTCCTATTATCCGCCTGGCCAAAAGTTGTGGCAGCGGAAACGAACAGAAACAAAATTACAACCAGAAAACTAACCCGATAGCGACCACGATTCATACTTTCCCCTATTCAACCACTAACCTTAAAATCTCAATAAATGCCCCATTTTTTCCCGTTTCGTCTTCATATACTCGACCGACTCTTCCTCGGTAGCGACCTCGATCGGGATCCGCTCAACGAGTTTCAGGCCGGCTTGCTCGAGAGCTGCGAGCTTGTCCGGGTTATTCGAGATCACCCGAACCTTGCAGAGGCCGAGGTCATATAGTATCTCGGCACACTGCTGATAATCACGAGCATCGATCTCAAAGCCGAGACGCTCATTTGCTTCGACGGTGTCGGCGCCTTCGTCCTGCAGGGCATAGGCCCGGATCTTATTAATAATGCCGATCCCGCGGCCCTCCTGCTGCTGGTAGACGATTGCTCCGCGGCCTTCGGCATTGATCATTTCCATCGCCCGGTGGAGTTGTGGTCCGCAATCGCATTTGATCGAACCAAACACATCCCCCGTAAGACACTGCGAATGGATGCGGACCAGTGTCGGCACCTCGCGATCCATAGAGCCTTTGTAGAGTACAACAAATTCTTCGCTGCTGTTGAGCGATCGATAGCCTGCGATCTTAAATGATCCACGCTTGGTCGGAAGGTCCGCCGTCGCTACTCTTTCGACCGTCAAGTCCCGCTGCATTCGGCAGCATTCCTCAGTAGTTGCGGGCGGAATATTATTCTGTGACATTTCTCTGCTGATGGGTAATTATAGAACTTCTGCCGGCTAAAAGCTACATTTCGTTTGACGCCACCATAGAGGAAAGGCACAAAAATAGCCGCCGGACGCGGTGCTGGCGGCTTGGTCAAGATCCATTGTTCCGGAGCTTAATTACTTTCTTTGTCGTCGCTGTCTGCGGTATCTTCGTCCGACGGCTTTTCTTCGTGTGCCATAACGGCCGAGTCGCCGTGGCCAAAAAGTCGCGATAGTATTCCGCTGATCGATTCGGACGCTTTGGCCGGAACATTCTCGACGGTCGCTGCCGATATAATGTCAGGCCCGTTAATGGCAAGCTCCAGCCGGACGAGTTCCACTGTCTTGGTGCGGCAAAATCCGCAGTCGGAAAGGTGTGTGACCAGCGGAGTTGCTTCGCGCATCGTCATATTGCCTTCAACAAAGGCTGCCAGCGTCTCCTCGTCGAGATGATTAGCAGTATCAAACGCCTGATCACCTGCCGAACGATCTAGCAAGAAACGCTCCAAAAGGCCCTGAAACCTCGTGTCAAACCCAATGATGTTTTCCGTGCTTCCCATTTGCTGTAGAACCTCCCGATAGTTAGACGCAATAAACAGATCCTTTTGCGTAACTGCCGCCCGGAGGCTTAAATTATTCCTTCGTCACAAATAACATCTATAAATTTCCGGTCAGATCCTTGTATATATCGCCGCCTGCGAGGTCTTGCATCGCAAGGCTCATACAGGTTTCGATCTCTGACTCTGACAGTCCGTGGACGCTAGTCAGTTCGTCCCTAAATAGCTGCAATACGCGAGCGTAACTCTTTTCGAGCCAACGCATAACCGTCGATTCGTGAATTCGTGCGTTCGGGTCCTTATCGCGCGACTGTGACCGACGCTGAAACCAACCGCGAAGCGGAGATGTCTCATTTTCGACCAATTTCGAGATCTCGCGAAGCTTAAGATTATCGACGTGATAATACAAAAGTAAGAGCCTCTCGTGAGCTTCAAGTGAGGCGAATGCATTTGATAGGGAGGTTACGGTCGCCTTGCGATAACGGTCACGCGTGATCCCTTCGATCATCGATTCCTCGCCGCCCGACGGTGCCGCGGCAAAATTCGCGTGTGCGGCGCCTTCGCCGACGTTCTCGGTCATTTCGTCAAGCGAGACCTCATCGTGGCTTGCCCTATGCATATCGACAAGCGAGTGCCAGATCACGGTCCGCAGCCAACCGCGAATCGAGCCACGGCCGCTATATGTCGCAAACTTCGAAACGCGTTCGCCATCGACAACACGGGTTCCGTACAATTCGCCGTAAACCCAATCGACGACTTCGTCAGCATCGACTTCGGTTTTTGCCAGATGGCGGGCGACCCGCTCCATATACGAACGGTTTGCGTGATCGAATTCCCACCACGATCTTTCGTTTCCATCAGCGCACGCGAGAGCTAAAAAGAGATCGTCAGCCTGGATCAAACCCAGAAATTCGCGAACGTCATCCTCACTGGCCGGATCGGTCGAGGCGTCAATAAGGTACTTCTGAGTTGTGTTATGAAGCGAGGCTCGAAAACGCTCGATCGTTACGCCAAAATTCGGAGAGCTATCACGACAGCGCTCGAATAACTCGAAAGTGACCGAATCGAAGACTTGTTGGAGATCGTCATTCATCGCCGAAATACTCAAGATAAACCTGTCACGATATTATAAACAAACTAGTGCGTTCAGCCTAACAATCTATCAGCCGGCAGTTTCAGGCTCGAGTTCATATCCGGTGGCTGAGGGCTCGGTCGAGAGATGAACGAGTTTCTCCTCCGAATACTGCAACTGATATAGACGCCAATAGAGGCCGCGATTTGCCAAGAGTTCATTGTGGGTGCCGATCTCCCGCAACTCTCCGTGGTGGAGCACGATGATCCGATCACATTTTTGGATCGTTGAAAGCCGATGGGCCACTACCAGCGAGGTTCTGCCGTCCATCACGCGTTCGACAGCATTTTGGATCAACTGTTCCGTTTCGGTATCGATCGAACTTGTTGCCTCGTCGAGTATCAGGATCTTGGGGTCGAACGCCAGAGCGCGTGCGAATGAGATCAACTGCTTTTGCCCGACCGACAGCCCGGCCCCGCGTTCCTTTACCTCGGCCTCATAACCGCCGTCGATATTGCGAATAAACTCGTCTGCGTGGACCTCTTTGGCTGCCCACTCCACCCGATCTCGTCCGATCTCGGTGTTGCCGAGCCGAATATTATTCTCGATCGAACCGCTAAAGAGGAATACGTCCTGCAGTACGACCGCAAAGTTCGAACGCAGATCTCTGAGATCCCAATCGCGGACGTCGACGCCGTCGAGCAAAATGCGCCCTTTCTGCACGTCATAAAATCGCATTATCAGATTGGTGATCGTGGTCTTACCGGAGCCTGTATGCCCGACAAGTGCGACACTCTCGCCGAGACTGACGGAAAATGAAACGTCGCGGAGCACCCAATCTTCGTCTTTATACGCAAACCAAACGTTTTCAAACTCGATCCGTCCCTCTGCCTTTCCGGTACGGACGGGCACGCTTGGCGACTCAATTGTGATCTCGCGGTCAAGCAGGATAAATATCCGATGGGCTGCGACGATGGCCGCCTGGAGCACGTTGAACTTATCAGAAAGATCCCTGATCGGCTGAAATAGCTGAAGCGAATACTGGATAAACGATGCCAGGATGCCGACCGTCAAGGCCGCCCCTGAGACTGACATCCCGCGCAGCGTTTCGAAACCAAAGGCAAAAATAACGACTGCGATGCCGATCGCTCCAATAAAATCGACCAGCGGGTAGAAGATCGAATAATAATAGATCGTCTCAAGATTGGCTTCGCGATAGTCGTCATTGATCTCGCGGAACCGGTGCTGGGCCTTTTTCTCAGCGTTAAACAGCTGCACCGTCTGGGCACCCGAAATATACTCCTGAAGAAACGCGTTGAGCTTCGCATTTCGCGTCCGCACTCGGTCAAAGCCGTTTCGGGCGTGCTTTCGAAACCAGTTTGTCGCGGTAAAGAGCAACGGCACCGTGATCAGCGACACCAGTGCCAACTTCCAGTCCATCCAGAACATTATCCCTAGGATCGCGATGATGATCACCAGATCGCCAAGGACGTCTATCACACCGGAGGTAAAGAGTTCGTTGAGGGCATCGACATCCCCGGTCAGGCGCGTCATCGTCCGCCCGACGGGATATTTGTCGTAATAGGCTACTTCCTGCTTCTGAAGTTTGGTGTAGAGTTCGGTCCGTAGATCGAACATCACCTTTTGGCCGACTTTATTTAGCAGGATCTCCTGAACATAAGAGAAAATGAAGCGTAGCAAAAACACACCGAAAAAGGCTAAGGCAAAGAGCCATATCCCATCGATGCGTTTCGGTTCGATAAAATCATCGACAGCCATCTTGGTGAAATATGGCTGGGTACTGATCAGGATATTAGTAAGTAGCGTTAAGGAAAGTGCAGCGGCGGCCAACCGCCAATACGGCTTGAGATATCTAAAGAGACGGCCAGCTACGCGAAAGTCGTACGTTTTGCCGATCTCGTCCTCTTCGTGATATTTTTTGGCCTCATCTGACATAGGGTAAGATTCGATTTTAGATTTGGGACTTGCGAATGGCAATACGCCGTCGCATAATTCGCCAAAGGCAATGAATCGATTTCTCGACGACAAGAAGAATAATTGGCAACGGCTCGAGGACCTTTTGTCGATGATGAGCGGCGTCGGCCTCCGCGGTTTATCGAGGGCCGAGGTGCGCGAATTTGGCGAACTGTATCGCCGTGCCGCGGCGGATCTGGCAATTGCCCGCTCGGAAACGCGCGATCCGAAATTGATCAATTATCTGAATAGCCTTGTGATCAGGGCTCACGGCCGCATATACCGCTCCGAGAGTGATGGCGTCGGGACGATCCGAAAGTTCTTTACACTTGAGTTTCCAAGGGCGTTTAGAGCGAATTGGAAATATATGGCGCTTGCGTTCGGGGTGTTTGCCGCGTTCGCCTTATTCGGTTTTATCGCGACGTGGGTCGATGTTGATTTTACGCATTTTGTCGCACTTTCCGGCGTAACTGATGAGATCAGGGCAAATAATCAATGGTGGAGTTCGCTCAACGAAGCCAATCAGGTCGGGGCAAGTCAGATAATGTCGAACAACATTATCGTTACGTTTCGCGTTTTTGCTTTCGGGGCATTTTTTGGCGTCGGGGCGTTTTATGACCTTGCGTTTGAGGGAGCGAGGCTTGGCAGCGTTTTCGCGGCCTGCTATCAGATCGACCCTGCATTCGGAAATGCACTCGCAAGCTTTGTGGTCGGCCACGGCGTGATCGAGCTGTCGTGCATATTCTTTTGCGGCGGTGCCGGTATGATGATCGGATACGCAATGATCGATCCCGGCGACCTGACCAGAGCCCAAGCACTTAAGAAAAAAGGCGTCGAGGCGGCCAAGATCGTCATTGGTTGTGCTTGCCTACTTGTAATCGCCGGTACGATCGAAGGGTTTCTCTCGCCGTCGGCACTGCCGCCGGGCATTAAGATCGCGACCGGCGTATTATCCGGAATTGTGATGTACAGCTACCTGATACTCGTGGGGCGTATACCCGCCGATGACGAGATCAGAGCGGGGCAAGATCGCCCGATACAAGTTGCCATCGCCGCGTAGTTTGGAGCTGTTAGCACATATTGTGCGGCTTGGGTTTTCGGACACGCGTAAACCTGACGAAGCTTTTGGCATCACCGTCCGTTATCGTCAAAACGCCATCTACGAGCGTGAATCTGTCTGATGACCTCAGTGTCTCGTAAAATGTGCGTTCAAACGACATTAGAGGCTCTTCACAAGCCATCATTGTCGAAAAGATCTCGCTGATCTGCAGTTTACCTTCGGCAAATGAATAGCTACCGCCGTACACATTGCATCCCGAAAGCCCGCCGATCTTGCCCTCGCTATCGATGTTGAGCGTGATCAGTTCTTTGCTGATCGGATCGGCGATCTTCTGCCCAAACTTATAACTATCGAGTTTCCATTTGCCCACCGGAAGCGACTCGGCAAACGCTGTGACAGCTAATCCAAGGACGATCGTGAAAAGTGCGGCGGTTTTAAGAAAGGTATTCATATCATTCCTCAACGGTGAAATATCACCGCTCTAACTTGAAGAACGAATATGGTGCGGGCGACTTGCAGCGGCCTAGATCGAAATGCTCTCAGCCGAGGCGATCGCGACGCCAAAGGCCTTTTGGGCCGATGATCGAATCATTTGCGCGTTGCCGGTAGTCAGAAACGTGTCGCCGCCGGACAATGGCATTCCCGCACTGCGGACGATCTCGACCATCTCCGCCGCGGGATCGATAAATATGGTTTGGGGCGAAACGAGTTGCCGGAGCAAGGGCGTGATCGCGGGGTAGTGAGTGCACGCGAGCAGTATATGTGAGCAGTTTTTTAGCGGTGCGAGGATGCGTTTTGCCTCGCCGCGTAACGTCTCGGATACAACGTCTCCGCTTTCGATCAGTGCCGAGAGCGGTTGGGCGATCCGCTGTTTCACTTCGATATTCTGAGCCTTAAGTAAACGCCTATACACGCCCGAGACAACCGTCCGACGACCGCCGATAAGCCCGAGCTTTGTAGGCTTCAGTTTAGCCGCCATTTTAGTCGCGGGTACGATCACTCCGTCGACCGGTATTGCGTGGTCCGCCAGATGCGGGATCGCGGTGCTCGCCGCGTTACAGCCGATGATGATGTGTGTGACACCGCGACCTTTCAGATATTCGATCACGGAATCAAGACGTGCGGTAAGCTCAGGCCGAGACATTTTGCCGTACGGCGTCGCCCCGGTATCGGACAAGTATGTCACCGGAACGTCGCCGATCTGCTCCTTGATGAGCTTATAGATACTGACTCCGCCGATACCCCAATCGATTATTCCCAACCTGCCGGCCATCGTCCCTCGCTTATGGATAACTAAGTTTTGCGTCGAGCCCATTCTCGACCGGTCCGCTGTCAAAGGCCACGATGCGCGAGTGCCAGGCCATATTGAGTATCTCCATCTTTTGTCCGGGGAAACGGCTTTCGAGATACCATTTCATCTCGTGCTCGGAGCGGATCGGATTGTACTCAAGCATTTTTTTCCAATCCGGATGTGCGACTAACTTCTGCAGAGCAGCGTCGAATCCGGAGTTTGCCTTCTGATCCTTCATCGTTCGCAGTTTATCGCCGATCAGCCGCGGATATTCGCCGACCGCAACCGGGACGGTGACCATATCAATGATCAGGAACTTGCCGCCCGGCCGCATTACGCGTTTGATCTCAGCCAAAAGCGGGTCCCAATCGAGATAGCGAAACGACATCAGCGATGTGACGGCATCGAACGAATTATCAGGAAAGGGAAGCACAGGACCGTCGATCTTCTGAAAAGATATGTGCTTATTTTCGGCATTTTTCAGTTTGGCACGCTCGATGATGCCACCCGACTCGTCCACGCCGATCCCGCTGTTGATGCGGTCGCGCAGGGCGTAGAGCAGAGCTCCGTTGCCGCACCCGATGTCGAGCATATCGACTGCTCCGTTCGGCAAATGCTCATTCAGCCATTTCCATTCGGCCTGCCGCACTCGAATATCCTGAAATGCGGCGTCGTAGAGTTCGGCGACGTGATCATACGATGTGTCGCCGTCGGGCGGACGCGGCTCAAATCGCTTCATTTTCTCAGCGGGCATAAAGCCAAGCCGCTTTTTTGCCGACGCGACAAAGCCGTGTGATTTACGGCCCTTGCAACCTATCGTATAGAGTTTGCCGTCGGCTTTGTCGCCGACCGAAACGTATTTTTCGCTGTTGCGTGAAAATGTGGTGTACCAAAAAAAGCCGTATGTCGGAATGTTGAAAGTGCGGGCAAAGAACGGTGCAAACCATCGTGCCGAACGGCAGCAAAAGAAGTATGCTGACGCGTCCTCGGCAAACGGGATCTCCATTTGTTCCCATTCATACGGTGAGAACTGTTCGGGAAAGGCAACGGTACCGTACATTGGGCCGTACATCCCGGAATGGCCGACAAAATGAAACTCCTTAATGAGTTTGTCGGCATCCTTGATCTCCGCAATTGCCTGTAGGATATCGCGTTTGCTCTCGACGGCACGCGTAATGATCTCACCGTTAAACCCCGCCTCGCGTTTCTCGTCAGCGAGGGTTTGGGCTACGACCGGAAATTGGTGGCCGCCAAGGCGGTATTTGGTGGTGTAGATCACCAAAATTACTTGATCGGTTGGCATTATCAGCTTTTATTTTATGAACTTAAATGACGCGAGAAATTTTTCGCGATCGGGCGATTTATTGGTAACAGCGACCGCCGAAGTTAGCGAATATATCTTGCCGTCCTTCTTATATATCCGGCAATCCATCAGACCGTCGATAGCGCCGAGTTTTGCCGAAGCCTGAAATGATCGTCCCGGGGCGGTGCCGGATTTAGCCGACGTGCCGGAGATGAGCGTACTATTCATTCCTTCGATCAGGCCGTTTTGAAAAGCTTCCAACAAAGTATCATCGTCCGCCGGGCCCTTCGGGATCATGGTAACCGAAACATTGTAATAGATACTATCTGCCGAACATTCGAAGTAAGTCTGCAGCTGAGGGTTCTCCGGCGTGCCGACATTCTCGGTCGATGATTCTATTTCACACGGTACCAGGACACTGAAATTTTCTTTGGCGGACTTGAATTCTTTCCATTGACCTTGGGCATTTGCAGCGGCAAAAAGCGACAGGACAAGTATCAGCAGAAAAGGAAGTTTGAGCTTCATATTTTTATTTGCGAAAACGGCAAAGCGGCGATGGCCCGTCTCTTGCCAAATTGATCAGTATTAACGACCGAGGCGTTGCACGGTCATACGGTTTCGCCTCGGCTAACTCTCTCGATGCGGTGAACCTTGTCGAGGTAGCTTTTGGCTGATTCGGATTGAAACATTTCGCGATCCTCTTCGTGGTCCGTGACCGGTTCGAGTGCGGTATCCATATATGTTAACCGATCAGGATCCTTGCGGACGCGCATATAGATCAGCCTAATTCGAATATAGAGCGATATCCACCTAAATTGTCGGCGGAGAGTCCCGGCCAGATATTTTGGATAAAAGGTCAAAGGGCTCTCGATACCAAGACCGGAGCGTCGATTTTTGCGCGACTTTATTCTCAAAAATCCACCCTCGAGCGGATGAATGCCCTCAATGTGTATGCAGCCCTTGAACCAAACGATAAAGAACATCGTCTTGCCGGGACTTGTGCCGGTCGCGATGCAGCGACGGAGCACGGTTTCCACGTGTTCGTCGGTGTAATAGGTTTCCCACGCCTTTCGATAGGTATCACGCAATTCGGTTCGCGACATTATCGCGTGGTCGGTAACGTCGTGATTGAGGTCGTATTTATTGAGGTCCTCGTCCATCGCGATGCCGGCTTCGTGTAGTCTTTTGTGATCCTCCGAGCCGGGCAGCGGTGTGAGGTAAAAGAACTCAAGCATATCGACGGGCAGTTCGCGTTTGATTATCTCAATGTCGCTGATGATCGACTCGGGCGTGTCACCCGGAAAGCCCAGAATGTATCCGCAATACGTAACGATACCGGCGTGTTTCCACGCGAGCAGCATCTGGCGGTAATCCGTGATCTTGTTTTGCCGCTTTTTGGCACCGAGCAGGCTGTCAGGATTGATATTTTCAAGGCCTATGAAGACACGTTTGATACCCGCCCTTTTTGCCTTTTCAATAAAGTTCGGCAGTTTATGACAAAGGGTATCCACCTGGATAATAAAACTGATCTTCAGTTTTTCGACCTCGCGGAGTTCGATCAGTTTGTCGAGGATGATCTCCCAATCCTTGTTGCGGGCAAAATTGTCATCGGTGATAAAAAACGAGTGAAGACCCTGAGCGACATTGGCCCTGACGATGGTTTCAATGTCGGCAGGCGATCGGCGGCGGGATTTGCGGCCCTGGACATTTATGATCGTACAGAACGAACACGCGAAAGGACAGCCGCGTCCGGCGTCAAAGCTGGTGGTCGCACCGGCGGTGAGGTGCACGCGCTCGGCCGGCAGCAGCGGCGAGGCGACGCCCTCAATATTGGGCAGATCGTCCATAAAGTTATAGACGGGCTGGAGTTCGTTGTTATGAGCATCGATCAGCACCTGGCCGAGGCGGCCTTCGGCCTCGCCGGCGAAAAGCGAGACGCCGATATCGAGTGCCTTTTGGACATAAGGATCACGTTCCTTTAGCATCGCCATCGTACCGGAAACGTGAAATCCGCCGATACCGACCTTGATACCGCGTTCTCGAAGCGGACGGGCGAGGTCGAGAGCCCTCGGAAATTGATTGGATTGCACGCCCACGAGCATCACCATTCCATCATCTGCACTCTCGATAAGTGCGGCGATGTCACTGATGTGGATCACCGTATTCGTTTCGTCAAAAGCGTGGATATCGATATCGACATCAGCACCGAGGACACTCTGTTGAGCACACTCGAGCGAGAGACCATACAGCGCGGCCAGCGAATTAGACGGAATGGCGGATCGAAACCATTGGATCACATATCCGTCATCATCGTAATGCGAAGGTTTGATCAATACTAGACTAAATCGCTTTTTCATTATTACCGAAATAATATAATGGCTTTATCGTCAAAACAAACAAACTATTACTAAAGCAGACCGCGTTCCTTGACCCGCAGATAACTTTCGAGCAGTTTCGGGACAAGCGTCTGAGTGGTGACGTCGAGAGCAAGGCCTCCGAGCGTCTCGACCATTCGAAGCGCAGTTGCGCGTTGGTGGATTATCTCCTCGGCGGCGGATTGCGTAAAGACATCCTTTAGATCGTTCGGCGTTCGGCTCACAGTGGCATTGAGGTCGCGGTCGCCAAGTGTCGCCACTAGCGGCAAGTGACGCGGACGCAAAAGTCGGAGCGATTCGATCAATTCTTTGGAGCTGTCCTTGTCGACGACGTCCGTCAAAATCACGACAAAGGCCCGTTTCTTAAGATTGGACGCAATGTATTGAAATCCACGAGCGTACGACGGTTCGATGAGCTCAGGCTCGAGGTTATACAGTGACTCAAGTACACCGTCGATATGCTCAAGGCCCCGTCTGGGCGGCACAAATCGTCGGACACGGCGTCCGAAGACGATCAGGCCGCAATTGTCGCCGGCACGGTTGCACGCGGACATCAGTGCAAGGCTCGCGTGGACGGCGGTATCAAATTTGGTCTCGTCGTTGATGCGTCCGGTCATCAAGCGTCCGGCGTCGATCGCGATCATTACAGTCTGGTCACGCTCGATCTGATATTGACGGGTCGTCAATTTTGAACGACGGGCGGTCGCGGTCCAGGAAATGTGGCGTAATTCATCGCCACGGACGTAGTCGCGCATTGATTCAAATTCGCGCCCTTCACCGCGTCTTACGGCACGGCGTTGGATAGCCAGGAACGAGCGTGCTCCGAGCGCTTTGAGTTCCATTTCGCGGGCACGGCGCATATTTGGATATACCTTGACGGACTGCGAAGTCCCGAGCTCCGCCTGACACCAGACAAGCCCGAGACGCGAGAGATATCTCACGGCCGTACGGCCAAAACTATAGCTCCCGCGTTTGGGCGGCGTGAGGTGATAATAAAACTCGACATTGGCCCGGGCGGGCACCTCAAACTCGGCCTCGCGGCTTTCTTTCAGCGTCATCTCGGCCGGATACTCGTCCTTGACCTTTATATAGTAACTACGCGAGAAGCCGTTTTCGACAATCAGACTGACCTTGACAGCGTCGCCGATCGCAAACCGCGACGAAAATTCACGGGAGACCGTGAACTCCTCCGGCAGTTTGCGGCTCAGCAAATAATCGATCACCGCGGCGGCGATCAGCAACGCATCAAATACGAAAACCGCCGTCCGCAACTCGGGCAACTTCCACGAGAGCGACAGCGGCACGATGCCGAGTGCCAGCAAAATATATGATCTTCGGGTGAAGACAAATCGCATATGGTCACGAGATTATAGCACTCTCGCTGAGTGAGCCGTGTTTTTGCCGCCGTGCCAAAGCAACTTTTCGGCATTTAGGCGGTTCTAAGCCTACAGAAGTAGTTTTGGAGGAACACAGGTGAAGGTTGTCATTTTAGGATTGATAATGTTGGTGTCGCAGATCGCCGCGTACGGACAAAGCTCGGGCGGTGTGGATGAGATATTTCTGGCCCGCGACGACGGAAACGGTAAGGCCGGCGAGGCTGTATCTAGATTCTTCACCACCGACATACCGATCTACTGCGTCGTCCAACTCGCTTCGGATGCATCCGTAACGGTAAAGATGAATTTCGTCGCAGTGGCGGTTGCGGGCGTAAAGCCTGAAACTAAGGTCGTCACGACCAGCTATACAACTAAACAAGGCCAAAGCCGTGTAAATTTCTCCGGCAAGCCTTATGACAAATGGAGTGTGGGCAAGTATAAGGTCGAAATTTACGTGGACGGCAAGTTTGCCAAGGATCTGGTTTTTGACATTCGTCCGGCGTCGGGCACACCTGACGGGGCCGCATTCTTCCAGTCTAAAACTAAGCCTTTAGCACCTACCGCGCCAAGGCCAAAGCCGGCCGCAAAGCCGAAGCGTAACTAGGCGAAGAATTTGGATCTTAACAAAAAAAGGCTGTCCGGAATCGTTCGGACAGCCTTTTCGTTCGGGTTCAAACCGAAACTACCAACGATTCGAGCCGCCGCCGTAGTTGCCGCCACCGCCTCCGCCGCGATTGCCTCCACGGCCACCACCGCCTCCGCCGTAACCACCACGACCGCCGCCACTGCCGCCACTGTAACCGCCGCGATCTTCACGGGGCTTGGCTTCGTTGACCTTGATCTCACGACCGCTGACTTCTTTGCCATTAAATTCGGCAATAGCCTTTTCGCCTTCTTCCTGCGATGCCATCTCGACAAAGCCGAAACCACGCGAACGGCCGGTTTCACGGTCTTCAACGACGGTTGCCGATTCTACGGCTCCGACGGTTGCGAACAATTCTTCCAGATCAAAACTCGAGGTCTGGAACGAGAGGTTACCTACATACAGTTTCATTGACATTGTAATATTTACCTTTTCCCTGAAAAGAGAAGCTTTTAAGAAGTGCCGAAATCGGATGTTGTGCTTCTCGGGGTTACGGTCTGCCCCCGCAAGGATCGCGTCTCGGATGCCCGGTGTCGAGCGACTTCTATATACCTTAAAACAACCAACCCTCGAACTATCCTAAACGCCGTCGAACAAGACTTACGCAGTATCGGGGCGCATCACCGTTGATGCGCGAGAGCAGGGCGAACGTTGAATATGATGCACGACGGCGCAGGCAGTTGCAAGCAACCAAAAGTAAATAATCACGGAATCATTGAGTTAAAGCAAGAATTTCGTCGATTCGCGAGCGTGCCGCGGACTCGCCGAGAGCGATAAATTCGTCGAGTTTACCGATCTGGTCGGGCCGGAGATGAGCGATCGCAGGCTCGATGACGAGGTCGGCCTTTGTCGCCTGACTACCGGATGCAGTGCGGATCAGAGCGAGGGCCGATCGTACCGTGATCGACAGCACATTACGGGGTTTGTGGCGAAATACACCGCCGCAGGCGATCAGATCGACAGCGATAATGACATCGGCGCCCATTTTGCGAATTACGTCGAGCGGTAAGACGGATGTCACGCCGCCGTCGACCAGTATACGACCGGCGGCGTCCTTGATCGGCGAAAATATACCGGGCACGGTGCAGCTTGCTCGGATTGCTTGAACGAGGTCGCCGTTGCCCTGCAATACGACTTCTTCGCCGGATACCAGATCGTATGCGACGGCGGCAAATGGAGTAGGCAGATCTTCGATCCGAGTAAACGGTAATCCGCCGGCTAAAAACTTACCCATCGGTGCGGTCGAGAGCAAGCCGCGAAGCGGAAACGACGGCCGTAAAGTGTTAAGCCATCGAACCTTGCGGGCCATCGCCTCGATCTCAGCCGCGCTCATCCCCGCTGCGAGTGCACCGCCGACAAATGATCCGGCAGACGTGCCGGCGATCATATCAAACTTGACACCGTGCTGCTCGAGCACTTTAAGTACGCCGACGTGGGCGAACCCGCGTGCACCGCCGCCTGATAGAGCCAAACCGATCTTTTTCTTAGACATAAGCTGATATCGCGGGCAGTCACCCGTAGCCGCGGGCTTCAATAGCAAATTGATTTTAACCGCACGTTGTGAAAAACTTGAAATCGTCACGATGTCCCTACAAGGTTCCGCACAACTTTCTGCTCCCGGCACGGTCGCTGATTTTGCCGCAGGCGACAACGCCTGTCCGGTCTGCTCGCGTGATGACCGCGGCGATTTTATCCCGCTCGACGCGCTTGAGGGCGACGTTGCGCGTCTGATCCGTGCAAATGCCCCGGATACTGCTGATTTCGCGTCGGTCTGCTCGCGGTGCGTGCGAATATTTGAACGGGCAAAAGAAAATCTGATCGCTGATGCGGCGATGCAGAAAGACGGTTCGCACGTGCTCTCGACGCCGTTGCGGCTTGATGCGGACGAACGCTACACCGGGCGAGGCGTGACTATCGCGTTCCTTGATTCCGGATTTTATCCGCACGTCGATCTGACGACGCCGCGAAATCGTATCGTCGCCTATCGCAATATGCTCGACGACGACGGTGATCTGTCATCGTTATTTGATCCGGATGTGGCAAGTTGGCACGGGATGATGACATCGGTCGTAGCGGCGGGCAATGGCTCGCTCTCGAACGGATTCTACCGCGGCATCGCATCAGACGCTGACGTTGTGCTCGTCAAACTTGCCCGTACGGGCCGCATCACCGATGACAACATCCGCGAGGGCCTCGAATGGGTGCTCGAAAACCGCGAAAAGCACGGGATCAGGATCGTAAACATCTCAGCCGGCGGCGACGAAGAGGCGAGTTACCTGAGCGATCCGCTGTCGCAGACGGTCGAGGCGTGCTCAGCGGCGGGTATCACGGTAGTGTGCGCGGTCGGTAATGCGGGACATCTGCCGGATCATCCGGTCGTGCCGCCGGCGAGTGCCCCGTCCTGTATAGCTGTGGGCGGGCTCGACGATAATAACTCGATCAACAGAGCACGCCGCGGTATGTACCGTTCGTCATACGGCCCGACTATCGACGGCCTCCAAAAGCCCGAGGTCATCGCGTCATCGATCTGGGTGCCGGCCCCGATCCTGCCCAATACTCCGACTGCACAACAAGCTAGCCTGCTGTCGATGCTCGATAAGGCAAAGGACGAAAACCTACACGAACTGATCGACGACAATCCCGGCATTGACCCCGAGATCGACGCCGTCGCTGACCGCGAGATCCATAGTATTCGCCAGTTGATCACGCTCAAGATACGCCGCGAAAACGTCATCACTGAGCATTATAAATACGTGGACGGCACCTCATTTGCGGCTCCGATCGTCTCGTCGGTCATCGCCCAGATGGTCGAAGCCAACCCGCGTTTGACACCGTCGGCCGTCAAACGCATCCTGATCTCGACTGCCGAACGCTTGCCCCAATTCGAAACCGACCGCCAAGGCTGGGGCGTCATCGATGCCCGCCGTGCGGTCGACAGTGCTGCGTCGTCTAAGTAGATCGGACTCGCCCGAACCGTCGTTCTGAGTGGTTGATCGGGCTCATTTTTCTGTAAAAATCGCTCAGATCGGTGTCAAAAATCATCAAAAAAGCCGCGTTTTTTGGACCAAACCGCTTCATTATTGACATTTCAGGCTCATTTTGACCGATTTTACCCCCTAAAATCGCCATAAACTGCCCCAAAACGGCTCTTTTTGGCATCAAAGTGGCCCATTTGGACCGCATTTGTGGACCACTTTTCGGCTCTAAATCATTGCAAACACAGGCTTCCTGCCCAAGTGGGCTGCCCCAAATTGGTCCGCAATGCGTGAATCTTATTTCGATACCGCCCGACTTCTTCACCAACGCCGCCTGCAACCAATAAACAATGAGTGCCGGGACCTGCGAAACCAACCACACATAATGGCGAACTAGTAAGCATAAAGGTAATGCGAGCTTAGTTAATTAATAATGAATGAGGAAAAACACCTTTAAGAATGGGTTTACTTATAATAGACTTAAAAAAATCGGCGTTGTTCTTGGAAATAATCTACAGACAGATCGAATCGGTAATTCTCGTATGATGAGCTTTTTGCATTACTTCCGCACGACTTGCGGAGTCCCCAAAACAACTATCAGGAGACGACATCCATTATCGCTGGTCTTGATCTACTCGCTACTCATTGTTCTGCTCTTTCTTGTCGAAACCAATAATTGTTCTGCGGCGACTTTTGTGGTGACCAAAACCGCAGATACAAATGACGGACTGTGCGATGCAGACTGTAGCCTCCGCGAGGCAATTGTAGCTGCGAATTCCGTGTCCTCGGACGACTTCGTCAATTTTGACCCGATGTTTTTCAATTCGGCGCATATGATCACGCTCAGCGGCAGCGAACTTATCATCGGTGCCGGAACCAATCTAACGATCAACGGACCCGGACCTAGTCTGCTGACAATCAACGCAAATAACCAGAGCCGCGTCATTTTCGTGGACCTTAATGCGACGGCAAGTATTAATGGACTGAAAATCTTCAATGGTAACGGCATCGGGTCATTCGAACATCACGGAGGCGGTATTCGAGCTTTCAATTTTACCAATGTTTCGCTGAACAATCTTGATATAACCGGCAACAGGACGCCGGGGCAGGGCGGAGGTATTTTTGTCGCAAATTCAACTATGACTGTTACAAATTGTACGGTTTCGAATAACGATGCGGGTTCGTCCGCCAGCGGGATCTTTGTATATGAGTCCACGGTTACGATCACGGGCTCAACCATTAAGGCAAATTTAGTCGGCGGCATTCAAACCAATGGCGGTAATGTAACTTTGCAGTCTTCGACCGTCATCGGCAACAACTTCGGAGGAAATGGCGGTGGCGTTGCTAATGGCGGCGGCACTTTTACCATTAACGATTCTATCATCAGCGGGAATCGAGCCCTGCAAGGCGGCGGCGGAATTTCGGGAACCAATGGGTCAATTACTATCACAAATTCGAGCATCGTAAATAACACCTCGATATACGGCGGTGGAGGCGGAATCCAAAGCAACGGCAGGCTTACTGTTACAGGTTCCACGATTGCTTACAACACGGATAATTCTCCAAACTTCGGTGGCGGTGGGATCTTTAATCGGGCCCAAACCACAACGCTTAACATTAGCAACTCATTGATCAAAGGAAATACGACCACAGGTGACGGCGGCGGAATTTACAATGACGGCACCGGACAAAACGAAAACTACTCGCTGCTGGTAAATAGTTCCCTGATAATGGAAAACTCCGCAACCGGTAAAGGCGGCGGAGTGTGGGTCGACACCGATCTCCTGTTTTATAACGTGACGATCACCGGCAATATTTCGATGTCGAACGGCGGCGGAATTTTCAACAGCGGGCTCTATACGCTTATCACGAATGTCACGATCGCCAACAATCAGGCGGCTAACGGAGGCGGCGTCCAAAACGAGAATTTCCTCTATACGCGAAACTCGCTTGTCGCCAATAATGTCGCAACGGGTGGAACTTCTCGCGATTGGTCGGGCTTCGTGGATTCGTTCGGGTATAACTTGATCAAGGATGTCTCCGGAGCTACGATCGCCGGCACGATACAAACCGGAAATATTTTCGGGATGGATCCGCTACTCGGTCCACTAAGAAACAATGGCGGACCCACGATGACTCTTGCCTTACGTCCCGGAAGTCCGGCAATCGACAAAGGAGCTTTTGTTAATCCTGCGCCGTTGTTAAATGATCAGAGGGGTTTTCTGCGTCCTGTCGATTTCGATCTTGTTCCGAATGCGGTTGACGGGAACGGCTCGGACATTGGTGCTTTTGAAAGGCAAATTGATGATGTTAGTTTCAATTTTACACCATTCGATTTTGACGGTGATTCTAAGACCGACGTGTCCATCTTCCGCCCTGCACCCGGAGAGTGGTGGGTGAGCAGGAGTTCGGATGGAGGGAATTTTACGGTGCAATTTGGGGCATCGAGGGATTTGATCGTGCCGACGGATTATACGGGAGACGGGAAGACGGATGTGGCGTTTTGGCGGCCTTCGACTGGACAGTGGTTTGTGCTGAGGTCGGAAGATTTTTCATTTTATGCGTTTCCGTTTGGGACGACGGGCGATGTTCCTGTTCCGGCGGATTATGATGGGGATGGGAAATCTGACGCGGCTGTATTTAGGGAGAGTTCGTTGACTTGGTTTATTAGTAAATCGTCAGGTGGGACGGACATTGTTGGGTTTGGGGCGGCGGGTGATAAGCCTGTGAATGCGGATTACGATGGCGACGGGAAATCGGACATTGCGGTCTTCCGGCCGAGTGGAGCGAACGGAGCGGAGTGGTGGATACGCCGCAGTTCGGATGCGAGTGTGTTCGCGGTGCAATTTGGAAACTCGACGGACAGGGCAGTTCCGAGCGATTTTACCGGCGACGGCAAAGCTGATGTTGCGTTCTGGCGGCCTTCGACGGGCTTCTGGAATGTGCTGAGAAGTGAAGACTTCTCGTACTATGCATTCCCATTCGGCTCCAACGGCGACACTCCGGTTCCGGGCGACTACGACGGCGACGGCAGAACGGACGCGGGAGTTTTCCGTCAGCCGGGAGCACAGTGGTTCGTCAACAAATCGACCGGCGGCACGCTGATACAATCGTTCGGCACCGATGGCGACGTGTCGATACCAAGTGCGTATGTGCATTGAGGCAAGCGTTAACAGTTTTGTGATTTCTTGCAAAAAGAGCCGCCCGTACTTACGAGCGGCTCTCAGTTCCGAATAAATTTCCGTGTCAATCAGTTAATTCCCCGGTGTGCGTACCGGCTTTGGCGTCGGTCGCGGTCCCTGGCGAGGCGTTGCCGCCGGGGTCGGGGTCGGCGGACGGACGTTGAACGTATTTGCAGGGCGATTGGCGCTCGGCGTACGGGTCGGTGTCGGATCCGGGGTGTCGTCCGGCGTGGCGGTCGGACTGGGTTTCGGCGTCGGTGATGGCGTCGGGGTCGGCGTCTTCACGTTGGCGTTAGTGTTGAAATTCGAATTGAGGTTGCTCGGCGAGTTGAAGTTCGCGTTCATATTGAAGTTGAAATTCGTGTCTATGGCCGGCATCGAATTTACGTTCGAATTGAGATTGCCGTTAAAGCTACCGAGATTGGTATTGATATTGCCATTTGCGGGCGGTTCCTTTTGCAAAAGCCAAAATAGCCCGGCACCTACACCGAGCAGCGTGAGCGTCCCGATGATGGTCAAGACTACGACCTTGAGTGTGTTCGGCTTTTCGGCCGGCGGCGGATAATATGCCTGAGCGACGCGTGAGCGCACGTCTTGCGGCGTCGGAGCGGGCGTGGTCGGAATGACGATACGCTCTGACGGCGGGGTCGGCGGCGGCAGTTCGGCATTGAGATCGTCGATCGACGGCGGTGGGGCCGGCACGTCTTTGCGGCGAATGACCGTGACCTCGCCGATGTCGTCGTCTTCAAACCCGGGAACGTCGAACTCCTCGCTTGGCATCTCGACAAAGCTCGGTTCCTTTTGATCGATCAGCGGCGAACCGTCCTTGGTGCAAAAACGGATGATATCTTCGTCAAAAGTGGTGTCGCAGATCGGGCAAATTTTCATAGTGAGTCACACTTAGCGCGAGGCGTCGGCTGATAATGTGCAATATTACCACGAATCGTCTTTTGGAAAATAACGTGCAGTGCTCGATCGAACAATAAATTTGTCGGCAGAGTTGGGTTCGCGGGACACGGGGCGTCAAGATCGTGGGTAATCCACCAACGAGGTCTAACCGTCGCCGGTGAATTGACCGCTGATCGTACTGTGGTACATCGGGTCGGCGTTGAGCGAATCCTGAAGGGCATCGAGGAAGAAGGCAATATTGCTGTCATCGTGCGAGCGCATATTTTCTACGATCGAATAAGCGATTATCGCATTGGACCCGAATTCGAATGACAACCGCGGCAACCCCGAATTGCGAGCGTAATACGCTTGAGCAATATAGCCCGCGGCCTCGTTGTCGATCCACGGCATAGACGAGCGTGTGAGGTCAAAGGAAGCGTGGACCGCCTCGTGACAGATCAAGGCGTTGAACAACCTAGAATATCGCGGATTACGGCCGAGGTAGAATGTGTTTGCGGCAAATCCGTGCGCGGTATCGGCGTGGGCGCTGTACATCGCAATATCGGTCGTAAAGTGGTTTTCGACTACGGCGAGACTGCCATCAGAGAGAGCATCGGCAACCGCTAAAAAACTGTGCCCATTTACCGAGATCGTCGCACCGGATGTACCCGTAAAACTAAATCTGATCCGCTGAGCCTCGCTACTTCGCAGGATCGAGATCATTTGTTCTTTCGCGCCCATATTTTAACACCTCGCGGCTTTCCGAAATGTTGACGACATCATATTAACTCTTTTGCGTATAGACTAGTTAATAAATTCTTTGGTGCCGGACGGGTTTAACAAGACCGGTGCGTCAAAAGCCGTTTGCTCTTCTTCGAGATCCCAGATCTCGTACAGCAGAGCAGGACACTCGGTGACGAACCGCGACGGTTTCTGCAGGACGGTCTGGCGATTATAGTCGGTCATCAGCAGCGGATAAGTCAGATATAGCTCGTCCTTGGCCCGCGTCATCGCGACGTACCAGAGGCGACGCTCTTCCTCCTCGCTGTCGATCTCGCGAAGCGACTTGGGCGAAGGAAACTTGCCCTCGGCGGCCCAAATTATAAAGACCGCTTTCCACTCGAGTCCCTTTGCCTGATGGACGCTCGTTAAAGTTAACAGTTCGTCATCATCGCCGCCCGAGATGACCTCTTCGCCGACAAGCGGCGTTGGTTCCTTAAAACGCTCGGTCGAGAGCAAGGCGAGTTCAGACAGAAACTCCTCGGTCGAAGAGTAGCGATCGGCAAATGATGCAAGCCCTTTGAGGTCCTCGATGCGGGCCTCGGCATTCTCAAAGTTTTCGTGCAGATACTGCTCGTAGCCGCTCGTGAGGATGATTCCGATCTGCTTTGAAGGCCGCCCGCGATTTTCGTCGGCGACCAGCAATTCGAGCAGAGCGATAAATGCTTTCCAGGTCGCCTTTTCGCGCACGTTCGGCGGTGCAGAAATACGCGATGCTGAAAAATTACCGGGCAATGTGATCGACTCCGAGATCTCGCCGGTGTCCTGTAACAAGGCCGGTTCCGCCGTTTGCATCGTGTCATAGATGCGGTTTGCCGTCTTGTTGCCGATCCCGGGGATCATTTTTAGAATGCGTTTCCAGGCGAGTTCATCGCGAGGATTGATGATGATGCGGAGGTACGAGATGACGTCCTTGATGTGAGCCTGTTCGAAAAATCGAACGCCCGACTGGACGCGGTACGGGATGTTTCGCCGCGAAAGTTCGAGTTGGAGTTCGATCGAATGGTAATGCGAACGGTACAGCACCGCCATATCCTCGAGGCTTGTCCCTTCGTCACGAAGTTCTAAGATCCTCGATGCAACAAACGCTGATTGCTGCTCGACGTCCGAACACGGCACCAACGCCGGCCTGATGTCACGCGAACGGCGGACGGCGGTCAGAACCTTTGGAAACTGTTTGCGGTTGCACGCGATAGACGTATTGGCGAGTCCGAGGATCTCGGGCGTCGAACGATAGTTGGTCTCGAGCTTGAAAACCTGAGCGTCGGGGTAGCGTTTGGGAAACTCGTAGATATTCGAAAACTCGGCACCGCGCCATGCAAAGATCGACTGGGCGTCATCGCCGACGACCATAACATTGCGATGCTTGACCGCCAAAAGGTCGATGATCTCTGCCTGAAGTCGGTTGGTGTCCTGATATTCGTCGACCAAGATATGCTGAAACTGTTCGGCGTAGAGATCGCCGATCGCCGGTTTTTCGACCAAAAGGCGCTTGACGTTGAGCAACAGGTCGTCGTAATCCATCACGTTTCGCTCTTGTTTGCGAGTCTGATAGAGCATAGCGACACGCTTGATCGGGGCGGTCAGCGGCTCGAAATACGGATACTTGAGCGCGACCACATCCTCGATGGCCATATCAGTATTATTCGCGTACGAGATGATGCCCAGTATCACCTCTGCCTTGGGGAAGCGTTGTGCCTTGGTGTCGACGCCCGCGTCGTCAACGCAGACGCTGATCAATTCGCGGGCGTCCTCGCTGTCGAGGATCGAATAGTTTTGGTCAAAGCCAATACTCACGGCGTGGCGGCGGAGTATCAGATTGGCGATCCGGTGAAATGTCCCGCCCCATACGCGATGGACGTTGTTCGATCCGGTCAGAGACTCAACTCGACGGAGCATCTCGCGGGCCGCCCGATTGGTAAATGTCGCAAGCAGAATGCTCTGCGGCGAGACGCCCTGCTCGATCAGATACGCGACGCGGTAAGTGATCGCACGCGTTTTGCCCGTGCCCGCACCCGCAACGACCAATGCCGCCTTGGGCGGAGCAGTAACGACGCGAAACTGCTCGTCGTTGAGTTCGCTTTTATATCGTGTTAACCGCTCGGGCAGGGCCGATCGATCTCGTTTTATGACGTAGCGTGCCATCGTTTCATTTATAACACGCTATCCCGTATATTAAAAGCGCATCAGATCTTTGAATTGTCGATTTCGATGCCAGTGTGCACTGCGACGAGCTCACTCAATTTCGGAGGCCGAGCGGAAACCTAGAGATCGCCGATATACTTGCTCAAATCTTCGCAGCACAGCATAATACTGAGAATGAAAAAGGCGCAGATCATTAAAACTTCGATCAAATTATTTGTTATCGCCGCAGTGTCGGCGGTCGGCATCATTAGTTTGGGTTCGGCTCGGACGTATGCGAGCTTGGGTTCGACCGGTTCGGCGGGGCCGAGAGCACTGTATGTACAGAATTGTGCGAAGTGCCACGGGGCAGATGGCCGGGCGGACACACCGAAAGGCCGCGAGGTCGATGCCGATGACCTGACGAGTTCGGCGACAAAGCGAGCCAGCACCGCCAAGCTACTCCGCGTGATCACCAAGGGAAAAGGCGATATGCCTAGCTTTGCTAAAAAACTCACGGCGGAGCAGATCCGTCAGATCTCTCGCTACATCCGAACGCTCTAGAGCGTCGTCGGCAAATCGCGAAATTTCTCGTCAACGCACGGCGAAACTCACATTGACTACTGCCGTCATATCCTTTTCGATGGTCGATGTGTCGTAGGTGCCGTAGTCGGAAACGTCTGTAGAATCGGCCGCGGTGATCTGCAGCACACCCATTTTGGCTGATTTGACCGAGCCGATTGAGTTGCCTGTGCTTGACGCGATCCGCTCGGCTCTTTCCTTTGCGTCCTTTGACGCCTCACCCAACATCTCGATCTTAAGATCACCGATCTTGGTGTAATAATATTGAGGCGACTTGGACTCGACCAAAATGCCCTGATCGATCAATTCTGTCGCCTCCCGCGAGATCTGAGCGATCTTTTGTACATCGACGGATCTGACCTCGATCTGCTGTGTGAGTTGGTACCCGATTATCTCCTGAGTTTCGCCTCCGTTTGCATCCTGACGCTTTACGGCAGTCGTCGTGATCGACGATACGGTCAATTGCTCCTCAGGAATGCCTTTGCCGATCAGATATTGCTTCAGCTTGGGCACATTGGCAGAAAGCGTTCGATATGCGTCGCTCAACTGCGGGGCCTCGGCGGAGATACCGGCACTCCAAACGACAAGATCGGACGAGATGCGGCGTTTTGCTGAACCGGTCACGGTGATCGATTCGTCGCCGCGCTTTGAGGTCGAATAAAACCATCCGAAGATCAACGACGACAGTATCAATCCGATCGCCAGAGCAACCCCCGAATTAAACCAACGATTTTTGCGTTCGTCACTCATTTCAATCCTCCCCGAAAATAATGCTGTTCAAGCTCATCATACACCTATTTGATCTAGTGCAAAGTAATTAATTCGGCGTGCGGTAGCCGGTGTTCCGAAATGCGTCGGGTTTGCAAATAGAGCCTCGTAAAGTTAGGATTGGGTACTTGCAGTAACAACATTTGAGGAAATAACGCAATGAAATTACCAGGTGGAATGGATCTAGGGTCGATGATGCGTCAGGCCCAGGAAATGCAGGCGAAAATGGGCGCCGAAATGAAGCAGATGATCGTCGAGGCTGCTGCCGGCGGCGGTGCCGTGACGGTCAAGATGCGGGGCGATTTTGAGGTGATCAGCGTGACATTCTCGCCGGACCTTATCAAAGACGGCGATGTCGAGATGATACAGGATCTGACGGTTGCCGCTCTCAACGAAGGCCGCCGAAAAGTCGAAGAATCGCTCAAAGGTAAGCTGGGCGGAATGCTCCCGCCGGGACTGATGTAAATTAAATGCTTGATTACTCAGAACCGGTCGCCAAGCTGATCGACGAATTTAAGCGACTGCCCGGCGTCGGGCAAAAGTCAGCCCAGCGATTGGCTTTCTACATTTTGCGGAGGCCGATGCCGGAGGTCGAGCAGTTTGCGAATGCTCTCCGCGAGGTTAAGGAAAAGATCGTATTTTGCTCGGTCTGCAATAACCTGACGGATGTGGATCCGTGTCTTTACTGCGCCAATCCAAAGCGTGACCGTTCGATCATATGCATTGTCGAGGAGCCGTATAATTTGGTCGCAGTCGAAAAAACGCGGTCATTTCGCGGCTTGTACCACATCATCCACGGATCGCTGTCGCCGCTGCGAGGCATAGGGCCGGACGAATTAATGCTCGCCAACCTCATTCCACGGTTGCGACCTGAAAATAACGAGGGCGTTGAGATCGCCGAGGTGATCGTCGCGACAAACCCAACGACCGAGGGCGAAGCGACAGCAAATTACATTGCCCGTTTGCTCAAACCACTCGGCGTGCGTGTAACGCGGATCGCGATGGGTATGCCGGTCGGAGCGGACATCGAGTTTGTCGATGAAGTGACGATGGACAAGGCACTGACCAATCGCCACGATATGTAGTCGGCGGATCGGATATGAAAAGGGCGGCTTGGAAAGTTTCCAAGCCGCCCTTTTTAATTTAATGTGTGGAGTTACTAGAATCGCACCTTCAACTCGGTCGCGTCCGATGCACTCTTAGAACGCTTCCATTCCTCCTCGGTGTCGTAAAAATTCACGTCAAAGTTTAAGAGACTCTTGAGCGGGATGCCGTCAAACTCATTCGGAGCTCCTTCAAATTTGGCGATAGTGCCGATGCCAATGACGTCGGCCCCGAGTTCGCGTACAAGGTCGATCGTCTCTTGAATCGCCCGGCCGGAACGAATAATGTCATCGACGATGATCGCCGGATAGATATCACCCTGACTGATAAATTGGCGAAACTGCCGTTTACCTTGTTCCATTTCGGCCCAATATATCTGATGAGCACCTAGCGCCTCGCGGATGCCGAATGCGACCATTATGCCGCCCGGACTCGGGCTGATGATCGAGATCTCCGGCAAACGGCTTGCGATCATCTTCTCCATTCGAAACAAACGGCTGAGGCCCACTGACAGCACACGGGCGTTGTCGTAATACCTGAATGCCAGCGGCATCTGAAAGTAATGGGACGCGTGTTTGCCGTTCGGGTAAACAAAATGTCCGCGTTGGTAAGCACCGGTATCCGTGAGGATCTTCATCACGGACTCGGGCGATGGAACGAGATCAACCATAAAATTCTCCTATAAATTGCAATTGTTGGTAAATGAAATGATATCTAATAGTAAGCACCGCAGACGCTATTATCAACTTTCAGTCCGTAAAATTTCCCGAATGAGGTTCTGTTGACCGACATTCATCGCGGCCGGGAGGTCCTCGGCGGTAAACCAACCGAGGCTAACTATCTCGCGACTGAGCACCGTCGGATCACCGACGGGGCGGGCTAGAAATAGTATCTCGACGTGGCGTTTCAGCGTGCGGATGCGGTACAACCTGACATCCGTGAGTTCGATGCCCGTTTCCTCAGCGACCTCGCGGCGGAGAGCGTCTTCGGGTTGCTCACCAAAGCCTATAAAGCCGCCCGGAATCCCCCAACCCGACGCCGGACGGAGCACGTGATCGAGCAGCAGCACCTGCCCCGCGTCGTTAGTGATAACGGCCGCCACTGAGACGGTGAATGTCCGCTGCGAGATGCGTGTGATGCGTGTGCGAAGCCAAGCGGGGAGAAGTCTCCAGATCTTACCTAACAGATTCATATAAATTAATTTGGCCGGGCCGTCATCAAATTGGAAAAACAACAGTGTTGTTAATGTTTAAAACATATAGGCTGAGAAACCATCGGCCGTTGTTGAAGTAATTTTCTCCATCTCGTACAACGCACGGATATATGAAGCGATCAATTATCTCCCGAATTTTGCTGTCCGCCGCATTTCTAAGCTTAACAGGTGCCGTCTTTGGCCAGACATCGGCGGCCTCAGCGGACGTCGCCGCATCATTCAGTCGATTCGAACTAACGCGGGCGACGATCGCGGACACCGGAAACGGAAGTCGGCAGATCAAGTTTAGCGGAGATCGGGCGATCACGGTAGAACTGACGCCGCACGATCTAAGGATTGCCGGATCACGCAGCGAAAATACGGGCATAGACGGCAGGGTTCCGCAACCGCTCGCGGCTATCAGCACATATACGGGAACGGGCGTCGGCGGCGTTTCTGCACGAATAAATTTTAACGGCGGTGTGTTTGAGGGGTTTCTCAACGTCAACGGCGAAATTCTTTTCATTGAGCCCGCGAGCCGCTATTCAAAGTCGTCTAATGCCGCGGAGTACGTCATATATCGGGCAGAAGACGCGATCGCTCGCAGTCCGATATCGTGCGGGTCAAAACTCGGCGACAAGATCGGCTCTCTGATGCCCGTAGTGCAAACGGCCCAAAGCTCCGTTGCAATCAAAAGGATCGAACTCGCCACGGAAGCCGACCTGGAATACGTTTCGACACTCGGCGGCATTGCTCAGGCAAATAACGAGATCCTGGGCATACTGAATACGATCGAAGGGCTCTACGCGAATGAATTAAACCTGACGATCAAGGTCGTGTACCAGCATACCTGGACGGTCGCGGACCCGTTTGCCAGCGTTAATTCTGAGACGGCGGTGCGTAATTTTCAAGCACATTGGAATTCTAACTTTCCGCTTTCGGAATATCCGCGTGACGCCGCTCACCTGTTTTCGGGCAAGTCGAATCTGCAATCGCAGGGTTGGGCGTTTATCGGTGCGACGTGCCGCAGGCCGGCCGATGCTTACGGTATGAGCGGCTACGTGAACTGGGCTCCGGCAAAGTATCTGATCACTGCCCACGAACTCGGGCACAACCTCGGTGCCAACCACGTCGAGGCGGCACAGAACTGCGGCAATTCGCTGATGAACGCGCAATTGAGCGGCGACACGCCGATGTCATTTTGCCAATATTCTCGCGACGAGATCGGAACCTATATTGACACGAATGGTAGTTGCATCACCTCCGCCAACAAGTGTGCCTTTGATTTTGAAGGTGACGGCAAGTCGGACATCTCGATCTTTCGGCCGTCGGGCGGCGAATGGTGGTATCAACGAAGCAGCGATGGCGGCAACTCGGCGTCGCGATTCGGTACACAAAGCGATGTTTTGATACCGGCCGACCTGACCGGTGACGGTAAAAGCGATATTGCCTTTTTTAGGCCATCGACGGGATTTTGGTACGTACTTCGCAGTGAGGATCAGTCGTTTTACGCGGTGCCCTTTGGAATGGCGGGTGATGTGCCCGTTCCGGCCGACTTTGACGGTGACCAAAAAGCGGACATCGCGATATTTCGCCCGTCGACGCAGACGTGGTTTGTGCAACGATCATCCGGAGGCACCGATATTATCGGTTTTGGTTCGAACGGCGACAAGCCGGTAGTCGGCGATTATGACGGTGACGGCAAGGCCGATATTGCCGTTTTTCGCAACAATGCCGGCATCGGCGAATGGTGGATCAGACGAAGTTCAGATGCGGGTGTTACTGCCGCACAGTTTGGATCAGCGACAGACAAAACTGTCCAAGGCGATTACACGGGCGACGGCAAGGCAGACATCGCTCTTTGGAGGCCGTCGAACGGCTTATGGTATATCCTGCGGAGTGAAGATCGGACATTTTACGCGTTTCCATTCGGTTCGAACGGGGATGTGCCGGTCGCCGGAGATTATGATGGTGACGGCCGTACGGATGCGGCGGTTTTCAGGCCATCAAATTCGACCTGGTACGCCGCTCGCTCCACAGCGGGAACACTCATACAACAGTTCGGCCAAGTAGGTGATGTGCCGATCGCAAACGCGTTTGTTAGGTGAGCATTCGCGAATGCAATAAAAAAGGGAACTCCGGATCGGGGTTCCCTTTTTTGCATCATCAAGCAAGTTTTTACTTGAGAGATACGTCATCGACGCGGAAAGTGGTCGTGACCGAAGTATCCATCGTCGAACGGAATTGAACCCTCACGGTCTGCCCCTTATAGGCAGCGAGATTCAGCGACTTTTGCGAATAGGTCGTCGCAGAGGCAACCTTGTTAAGGTTGCTGTATGTCGCGAGAGTCGCCAGCAGCGTGCCCGAAGTATTGCGAACCTCGGCAAACAGCTTGTCATACTGCTTGGTCGTGCTGGTTTCGCTGGAGGTCACATTGAGCCAGAACGTCAGCGTACCGGTAGCGGTCGTCGGGATGGCCACGGTCTGATATGACTGGCCTGTGGCTTTGTTGTTTACGCCAAAGTAAACATATCCCGTTCCGCCGTGCGGAGCGTTGCCGTTTGCGGTGTAGAAGTAACCGTTTCCGGATCCGACCCACGGGCTTGCCGATGTTTCAAATCCGCCGTTGACGAGCAGTTCATTGCCGCTCGGCGTCGGGGTCGGAGTCGGTGTCGGCGTCGAACCGCCGGGACACGTTCCCACACCTACCGCACACCAACCGGTCGCAACTGTATTGTACTGAGCACTCGAAGCACCGAAAAGGTCGGTCGCAGCACTTAGCGTCGCCGTTCGAGCACCTGCAAAGTTGGTGCTGGCGGTCATATATACCGTCAACGCACGGTAGAAGACCTTAGCTGCGTCGGTGCCGCCGATACCTGTCACAGCAACGCCGCTGATACGGTTGGTGCCGCCCGCCGCCATTAGATAAAAGGCGTGATTCTGAATACTCGAATTAGTGTGCACGCCGCACTGGTCATTGGCGTTCGACGCGGTGCAGGTGCCAGGGTAGAGTCGCAACGAATAGTGATCGGGATCGCCGACCGCATTCGGATTGTCCATCCTGCGTAGCGCGTCGCCGGCGGTTCCGGGCGTGTAGGCATCTTCGCCGATCTTCCACGTGTCTGCCGAAACGACGCCGCCGTCAGCGTAAAGTTCGACCATCGAGCCCATTATGTCGGACATCGATTCGTTCAGAGCTCCGGACTCTTTAGCATAGGTCAGGTTAGCAGAGCGTTCGGTGACGCCGTGCGTCATCTCGTGGCCGCAGATGTCGATCGTCGTCAGCGGCGTGAAGGTCGAACCGTCACCGTCGCCGTAGGTCATCATATTCTGATACCAGAAAGCGTTGTTGTAGCCGCTGCCGAAGTGAACGCGTGAAGCGACGATGCTTACGCCGTTCGACACAGCAGTGGTCGTTCCGGGGCCATAATTGCCGTCGATTCCGTTGCGTCCGTGGACCGATTGATAATAGTCAAAGGTCTTAGCGGCACCGTAATGGGCATCGACGCCCGCACGAGCATTGGTCGCGGTCCAATTGTCATCGGCATCGGTGTAGCGCGACTGCGTGCCGCCCGTGCCGGTCGACGTGTTGCCGGTATTGTTCATATTGAACGTACCCTGACGCCGCGTCGTGTCTTCCATATAGTAATTTGCCCCGGAAAGGCTTGTGCTGATGTTTATGTTGCCGCTGTAAAGCGACGAACCGGTGCCGGTCTGCAGATTGTTATAGCCATCGACGATCTCGCCGGTGTGTGCGTCCACAAAAACGACCGGTGCAGAGGTATCGGCCGAACCGTCAAGACGCGGCGTCTCGACGCGATAGACGAGATGGTCGCGGTCGGTCGAGCGATAGACATACAATGCGATCTGTGACGCGCCGGTTATCTGGGCACTGCCCGAATAGGCGTTCATCGCAAACATCGCCGCTTCTTTCTCAGAGAAATTAGGTTTTGTGTTGACTGCGACCGACTCTTTCAGATCGTCGGTAATGGTGGTCATTCTGCCGTCGGCGTCGAGGTGCACGATGGCCTCGCCTTCCCAAACCGGAACACCGTTCACGGTCTGTCTGACACGCGTGTGTGCCATCCGGAGTTCATCGATCTCAACTTTCTGGATCTGATATTCGTCAACATTGCCGATCGCCCTTTGGGCAGCACGGTAACGGAGAATGTCGAGACTGATCCGTTTAGCATTATCAAGTTCGTCTTGCGAACCGGTGGAAAATACCGCTTTGTTTGCTTCGGCACGTTTTGAAACGATGCCAAAGACCATCAGGACGCATACTGCAACAGCAAGCAGGCCGAGAATTTTTTTCACAATTTGATCTCCTTTTAGATTCGGTTAAGCAGCCAGTAAGGGATAATAGACATCACCGCGCGTGAGGCACGGATCAAATCTATCATTAGCCAATATCGTCGTCTCTTCTATCAAAAGAACAGTTTTTTTTGTTAAAGAATATGGAAAGGCGGAATGAATATTATCACCAATACCGATCGTGTCAAGTATGAAAGGTCCTGATGAAGCAACCAGCGGTATTTTTTTGGCGCCGAGCAGTATCGGTCAAGTATTTAATTGGGACGAGGTTAGCGAGGTTCATCGCTCGCGCATCGGCATTTATCAGAGTCGAGGGTTGTTGGTCTCGCTGCTAACCGATTTTGGCAGGATCAATCCGTGCTACCCGGACGTTCACGGCGAATCAAACAATATCATCCATTACACCGGATACGGACGCCGCGGCGATCAGAAACTTGATGTCCACAATCGGGCACTGATCGAAGCCGCTCAGACACAAATACCGGTCCCCTTATTTAACAAACTCGCGGTAAATCGTTGGGAATTTCTTGGCTTTTGGCGTGTGTCGGAACCCCGTTATGTTTTTGATGAAAGTCAGAATAGAATGGTGTGGAAATTCACATTACAAAAAGTCTGAAATGATCGGAGGATCGTATATGAATAGATTTGTCTGCGTTGCAATATTATCTTTGTTGCTTGCCGTCGCGGCTTCTGCACAGAATATTTGGTCGCCGGAGATGCAACTAAAAACAAAGACCATCGCTAGTCCGCGAGTTTCGCCGGATGGAAACCACGTCGTGTACACGGTTTCAAACGAAGTGATGACCGCGGACAAGAGCGAATATGTGACCCAGATATGGCTGGCAACATCGGACGGCAAGGAGAATACTCAGCTCACATTTGCCGACAAATCTTCGACCAATCCAAAATGGTCGCCGGATGGCAAATGGATCGCGTTTACTTCGACCCGAAAAGACAATAAGAATAATCTGTTCTTTCTCCGCGCCAACGGCGGAGAAGCCGAAATGGCGACCGATCTGAAGGGCAGCATCGGTGATTTTGACTGGTCGCCCGATGGTAAATGGGTCGCCTATTCGATGACCGATGCGAAGTCCGACGAGGAAGAAAAGAACGACAAGGGCCGAAACGATTTTCGCTGGGTAGATGAAAATATCAAAATGGCCCGACTCTATGTATTGCCGGTCGCGAAGGATGCCGCGGGTAAACGCGACGCCAAAAAACTGACGAGCGACAACCGCAGCGTCACCGGTTTTGACTGGTCTCCGGACGGGGCGAAGATCGCGTTTGGCCACGTCGCAGATCCACGGGCGGATTTCTGGCCGACTTCGGACGTGTCGATCGTTGATGTCGCAAGCGGAAAGGTCTCGCCATTCGCAAACACGACCGCTGCTGAGGCTTCGCCGAGCTATTCCCATGACGGAAAATGGATCGCGATGTCGGTCAGCGACGGCCCGGTCCGCTGGGCGCAAAGCAATCGGATATACGTATTTCCATCGACCGGCGGCAATGCGAAAATTATGCCGTTGTCGTACGACGGCCAGCCTGCCATAGTTGGGTGGACAGATGACAGTGCGAAGGTCTATTTCACCGAAGCGAAAGGAACGGGCACTGCCGTTTACGAGGTGAACGTCGCCACGAATGCGATCACCGAACGTCATCACGTGGGCGCCGTGATCTCGGGAATTTCCATGAGTCCGAGCGGAATATTTGGTATGGTCGTCCAGACGAGCGATCGAGCTCCCGAGGTTTTTGTGGCTCGGATGGAGCAGGAGGTGCCGACCCAAGTCTCGAACGTAAATGCCGACATAGCCAGGCAAAAAGTCGGCAGAACAGAGGTCGTAAAATGGAAGAGTAAAGACGGCCGCGAGATCGAAGGCCTTTTAACCTATCCGAATAACTATGTCGCCGGCACGAAAGTGCCTTTCATTCTAAGTATCCACGGCGGGCCTGCCGGTGTCTTCCAACAAAGTTTTATTGGCGGCCGCGGTGTTTATCCGATCGCCACATTTGCGTCAAAGGGTTATGCGATCCTGCGTCCGAATCCGCGCGGTTCGAGCGGTTATGGAACAGAATTTCGGCGTGCGAATACGAAGGACTGGGGCGGAATGGACTATGAGGACATAATGTCCGGCGTCGACAAGGTGATCGAAATGGGAGTTGCCGATCCGAACCGAATGGGAGTGATGGGCTGGAGCTATGGCGGATATATGACCTCGACGATCATTACAAAGACGAAACGGTTTAAGGCCGCGTCCGCTGGTGCTCCGGTCACAAATCTGATGAGCTTTAATGGAACGGCCGACATACCGGGATTTGTGCCCGATTATTTCGGCGGCCAATCGTGGGAAATTCCCGATATTTATTCAAAACACTCCGCGATGTTCAACATCAAAGGTGTCTCGACGCCGACCCTCATCCAACAAGGCGACGCCGACGTCCGCGTCCCGATATCGCAGGGCTACGAACTTTACAATGCGTTAAAGCAACAAGGTGTGCCTGTCAGAATGATCGTCCTGCCGCGCCAACCCCACGGCCCGACCGAGCCGAAAATGCAGCTCGCAGCCATGCAGAGCAATCTTGACTGGTTTGAGAAGTATTTGAAATGAGTTTCAGACGCTCGAAGTGGTTTGAGTGCAAACAAAACCCAGATCTGAGGTCTATATCCTCGGTATCGAAGACAAGAAATACCTGGCCGAAGCCTACGGAAAAGACCTCGGGGGCGTGACCGGCTATTGCATCAGGTTCGCGGGCTCTTAATGAAATAAACACCGATGTACTCAAAGCGGCGGTTGTGTTTGTGTTCGAGAATACGAATGAAAAAGGGTGAGCTGAATTTATGAAACTCGATGCACATTTCCGCTTTCGACTTGCTGTCTCCATGACGATATTATCAGCACTTCTTGCGGGTTATTTTAATGTAGGACCGCTCTACCTTTTTGGACTTCCGCTCGTCCCGTTGGCCATCAGCCTATTGATTCTTTGGACGACAAAGACATCGATCCTTAGAAAGGCATCCGCAACGCTATTCGCCATGCTTTTTATACCAGTCGGTTTCTTTATATGGGTTTGGTGGAATGGGATCACCGTTATTCGGAATGGGTAAGGATCGCAGCAAAAGGAGAAACAATGAGAAAACTAATTGCAGCTGAATTCATGACGATCGATGCGTCATACAGAACGCGGAAAATGAAGGTGATCGGTTTAAGTATGGCGGGTGATTTTCGCCGTATGCGGACGAGGTAAATGGAGCCGGCAGAGCTACTAATGTATAATGGCTATATGAATACTGTCATCGAAACCAATGTTGTTTCTTCATCCCCCGATGTGATGAGCGGTGCGGTGGTTTTTGCCGGAACTCGCGTGCCGGCGCAGAGCCTTTTGGACTACCTCGCGGGCGGACATACACTTGACGGGTTTTTGGATGACTTTCCGACAGTTAAGCGTGAGCAAGCCGTCGGACTTCTGCACGAGCTAAGTCATTCATTCGAACTGGCGCTCGAGAAATGAGAATTCTTATCGACGAGTGTCTTCCCAAAAGGCTAAAACTCGAATTTCCGGATCATTTTGTACAAACCGTTCCAGAGGCTGGTTGGGCATCAAAGTAGAATGGCGAATTACTCCGGCTCGCGGAAAAGGAATTTGACGTTCTCCTCACTAACGACCGGAACATCGAACATCAACAAAATTTGAAACAAGTCGCACTTGCCTTCATCGTTTTGGTCGCCGCAACGAACGACATCAACGACCTCATACCATTAGTGCCTGCCGTCAAAATCACATTGAACGATATCCAACCAGGCGAGATCAGATCAATTCAACGAGACTGAGCCATTAGAAAAATAATTGCCGCTGAATTTATGCCGAGCGATTGGTAGCCCAACCTATTCCTCGGGCGACCGGAACGCTGAGCGGATTCCCTGAGCGGCTATTGAATAAAGGCGTTTGGCACGGGAACATCTGACGCGATGCCCCAGCGGAATCCGGCAAAACCGGCGGTTGAATGCAACAAATACCAAATGCCATCGGACGGACGGTAAACCGCAACATCAGCCCGACCATCGCCGTCGTAGTCTGCCGGAACCGGCTTATCTCCATTTGATCCAAACGGAAAGATCGTGAACGAGCCTGAGCTGCTATTGATGATGTACCAGACGCCCGTTGATGGCCGGAATACCGCGAAATCCGTCTTTCCATCACCGTCAAAGTCCGCGGGCGAAGGAATGTCCTCGGCTATACCCCAACGGGTCGCCCGTTGAACGCCGTCGGCACTGCTCAACCACCACCAATTGCCGTCCGATGGACGGTAGATCGCGGGATCGGCCTGGCCGTCACCATCAAAATCACCGATTACCGGCTTGTCGTCGGTGGCTCCGAACCAAATGTCGGACAGGGCTCCCGTGGTGCTGCTTATCCGATACCAGTGACCGTTCGACGGCCGATAAACGACGTAGTCCGCACGCGAATCACCGTCAATATCGGACGGCAAGGGAATGTCGCCGGGCTTGCCGAGATGATAGTTGATCTGCTGACCGTTGATAGTGCTGATTGACCAAAAGTCGCCGTTCGAAGGTCGATAGATCGCAATGTCGGTCTTCGAATCGCCGTCAAGATCGGAAGGGACCGGCACGTCGCCGGTGAGAGCGAATGTCGTCTGCATCAGGCTCAGATCAGAACTGCGGAGAATGTACCAGATGCCCTCGCTCGGCCTAAAAACAGCGACATCCGCTTTGCCGTCGCCATCAAAATCGAATGGACCTCGTCGCGTTGCGGGCTGTACGGGCTGCCAATCAACATTGTGTCCGTTCGTTACCATTATGGTGGCGTTCCCACCGGCTATCGGAAGAGACTCAACATTGTATGTGGACAGACCGAATAATCTCGTATAGATGATTCGCGTCCCATCGGGCGAAAACGACGGCTTATAGATGAATCCGCTTAAGCCCATTGTAACCGGATTTGAGCCATCGGAATTCGCAATATAAAACTCCGAGGTAAATGGCCCACTGTTGTAGCGTCGAAATAGAAGTTTGGTTCCGTCGGGCGAAAATGACGGAAAACCATCATAGATCGCAACCGCAGTTGACGGAAACGAGACCTGTGTCACGTTCGATCCGTCAACAGCATTCATTGTGTAAATCGCCGTCCGGCCCGTAGCATCATTGGGGCGAGCGAATGCGATCTTTGTTCCATCCGCTGAAAATGTAGGTTCGTCGTCCACGCCCGCGTTTTTGGTCAAACGTAGCTGATTTGAACCGTCCGCATTCATCGTGTAGATCTCGACGTTACCGTCCCGGTCGCTCGTGAACGCGATCCTAGCACCGTCGGGTGAATATACCGGATATTCATCAAAGCCCGCTACGTTAGTTAATCGCTGGATTCCGGTCCCGTCAAAGTTGATACGATAGATCTCGAAGTTGCCGTCGCGATTCGAGCGGAACAAGACTTTGTTACCGTCCGGCGAGAAGGCCGCGTCCACGTTGATCCCGCCGGTCGTTAAAAGTGTGACGTCCGTTCCGTCCGCATTCGCGATATAGAGATCACTGCCACGCTCGAAGACGACTTTGCCATTGACCTTACAGCCAGGCATCGAGCAGGTCTGGCCGGCCGCGAAATCGGCAATGCGGTTTGCAATGACACCGCTGAAGATCTTTCGAGCGGGTGTGAAAATGTGGTTTGCGATTGTTGGCGTAACGGTATAGGAACCACCGCTGGGAAGGTTCCCGAAGTTAAACTCACCCAATGCGTTCGTGGTCGCGGTCGACGTTTCCGAGCCGGTCAGGTTGACTGTCACGCCGGCGAGGCTCTCGCCATTTCTGGCGATACGACCGCTGATCACGACGGTGTTTGGCTGGAGTACGACTGGCTGCCACGCGGGGTTGTTATGTTCGGAGCGACCCGGGTTTAATGGATTGTCGGCTAGCACACGAAGCTGATTGCCGCCAACGGCATCCATAGTGTAAATGCCGTTGACCGTGGTGCCGCGTCTGACAAACGCGATCTTGGTAGCGTCGTTGGACCACGAAGGGCTACTGTCCTCGCCGTTGTTGGTCAACGGAATTTCGTTGGTGCCGTCAATTTGGACGACGGATATGCCTGTGCCGGCCCGGGCAAAGATGATCTTAGTGCCGTCGGGCGACCAAGCGGGGCCGGAATTTGTGTCGTTGTTAAATGTCACGCGGCTTTCATTTGTGCCGTCGCTATTGATGACCCAGACGTTGCCGCCCGATTGGAACGCGAGCATTGTGCCGTCGGGCGAATAGGCCGGAGCGGCGGGCGAGGGCTGAGTGATCGCCGCGAAGGCGGCTTGCGCCGTGCCGTTTGAGTTCATCGTCCAGATCTGGCCGTCGCGTTCGTAGGCGATCTTGTCGGCCGGGGACCACGACGGGTTATGTTCGGCGGTAGGCAAAGCTGTAATGGTCAAGTTGGCCTTGCCGCTTCCGTCGGCGTTCATCACCCAGAGCTCATTGTCGGTCTCGTAAACTATCTTCGTGCCGCTCGAGTTCCACGACGGGTTGTTATTGTAGATAGGCGGCACGCCGGCGCCGGCGAGGACTGCGGTGCCGGTTCCGTCGCTGTTGGACGTAGCGACAGAGATGTAGCCAAAACCGCCGGAAGCGAAATCGGTCCGGTCGTAGGCGAGCCTGCCGAGGGCGGTTGGTTGGGCGACCGCGTCCTTGGTCGAGGATCTTTGGGAGAGGACTCCGAAGCCGACAATTGCGACAAACACAAGAGCTATTGTCACGATCGTCCGATGTCCTAAAATCATTGAACTCGTGGAAGTTCGATTCATCCCGCTGACTCCTTTTAAGTCTATTTGAAATCCAATTCTCTCAAATTTGGCCGCGGTTCACAATAGAAATGCGGATGAGACAATGTCCGGAGCGACATCGCCCTAAGCTTTCTTACCGAGCTCGCCCGCTCGCTTATACGCCGCATAGACAGCTTTTGACAGTACCGTCCGTAGCGAGCCTTTCTCCATTTGGTAGATCGCTTCGGCGGACGTGCCGCCCGGGGACGTGACCATATTGCGGAGTTCAGCGGGGTGTTTGTGCGAATCGATCGCAAATTTGACCGAGCCGAGCATCGTTTCCTGCACGAGTTCCTTGGCCATATCCCGCGAAAATCCGAGATGAACGCCTGCGTCGGTCAATGCCTCCATCACCATAAAAATGTACGTCGGGCCGGTCGCGGAGAGCGAAGTGGCCATATCGATCATATTCTCGGTCTCGACAAAGAGTTCTTTGCCGAGGGCTGAGAGCATCTCGCGAACGTGGCCGCGCTCGGTCTCGCCGACCGCGTTAGTGCAGGTCCACGCCGTGATCCCGGCCCCGATCTGCGAAGGCGTATTCGGCATTGCCCGCACAATCTTGGCAGTACCGAGTTCTTCGGCCAGATGCTCGATACGTGCTCCGGCAACGATCGAAACGACCAATTGGTCAAGTTGCAAAACGCCGGTAAGGTCGGCTAATACGCGGGTCAAACGCTGCGGCTTGACGCAGATCAACACGGCCGAATTCTCGTACCCATTCACGAATTGGGCGGCTTCGGCATTGCTCTCGAAAACGGATATGCCGTAGCTCGCGGCAAGTGCGGAGCGTCTGGAGTCACGCGGATGGCTCGCTGCGATATTCTTAGGATCGACGAGTTGTTTTCGCAGCAACCCGGCGATCATCGATTCGCCCATTACGCCGCAGCCTATAAAGGCGAGATGAAGATCTTTTAGTTGGTTTGTCATAAAATTACGGTTTTGCGGATGTTGATACGCAGTCGCGAGATATCGGACCCGTTCGAAATGGACAAGCGGCCATAATCTGTCTGCATTACCATCTACGATTTAATCATTTATGTCTGTCGGGGAACAAACTATGGGCTGAGAAGCGATAGAATTCGGTCTATTGCGGGAGATCTGATCACCGTATCGCCGGACGGGCAACTACCTGGAATTACCTGTTTCCGTCAGTGCCTTTTCGACGAGTTGGAGACTTGACTTCATTGATGCTGCTGAATCGCTGCCTTTTAGCTTTTCGACGCCTTGCCTACAGATAGCATAGTGGTCGCCGAAATCCTTATGGTTTTCTTGCATTTGGAGTACGTAAGCCAGACGGCATTCATTTGCATAGATCGCAATATTATCTTCTCTGTAGTGGATCCGAAACAAAACGACGGCTTCGCGCAGCATTCTTTCGGCGATCTGATATTTGTTTTCGTCAGTCGATGGTGTAACCGCTTGGAGATAAGCGTCTTGCGTCTGCGGGCTGTCGGGCAATGTCAACCGTGATGAATAGCCTTCGAGCATATACGGTAAGTTCAGGTTGTTAGGATTTGCTTCACGCATCATCCCGATTGCTTGGTTTAGAACAGCCGCTTGTTCCGCATCGGTTTTGCCTAGAAATGCGACGCCGTACATCAGGTCTTTGGCGACAAGTTCGTGACGTTCGCCATAAAATTGCTTTCTCAGTTCTAATGCCCGAAGTGCGTGAAACTTTTCTTCCTGACGAAACTTCTCCTTTTGGATCGGATCCTTTGCACTATATCCGACCCAATGATAGACCTCGGTAAATTTGTGATGCAGTTCGGATTGCACATCGGCCTCACCGTCAAATTCCGTGTCGATCTTTGCGCCCAGATCATTAAGTGCGTCGATAACGCGAGCGTCACCATTAAATCTTGACCCCTCGGCGTACCACGCCGGGTTGGCGTAGGAGATGACCTTCGCCATAAACTTGCTGATCTTTTCAGCCTTTAGCTCCTCTGCTCTTGATCGTTCGGTCTCGCGTTCGGCCAGGTTTTGCGAAACGACGGCGTTGTGAGCCTGAACTTCTGCGATCCTTGTTTGCCTGAATGCAACAATGATCCCGGTCACCAAACTCAAAAAGATCAAAACGGCGGACGCAACGGAAATTTTATTTCTTTTCAAAAACTTGCCTGCCCGATACGAGACCGACGCCGTGTGTGCCAGTACCGGCAATCCGTCAACGGATCGCCAAATGTCTGCAGAAAATTGTTCGACGGTGGCGTACCGCCGCTCGGCCTTTTTGCTGAGAGCTTTAAGGACAATGCTATCCACATCGCCCCTCAAAGATCCCCGGATAGTGGAGCCTTGATCTTTGTCGTTTGCGGTCGGAACTGCTGAGGGCGGGATCGGCCGGTCTTCCGTGATCGCTTTGCGAAGTTCGTCATTGCCCCGGCCTTTGAGTTCGAACGGATGAGCACCGGTCAAAATCTTGTATAGAACAATGCCGAGGCTGTAAATGTCGGTCGCAGTGGTAATAGGTTCGCCGCGTATTTGCTCAGGTGACGCATATTCGGGAGTCATCGCTCCGAGCATCGACTGTCCGGGCCGCCCCGCAGTACTCTCAGCAGTGAGTAATTCTGAAATGCCGAAATCAAGCAACTTCGGAATTCCCCCATCGGTCACCATTATATTTGATGGCTTAAGGTCTCGATGTACGATCAGATTCTGATGGAAAAACGCAACCGCGTCACACGCCTTATTAAAGAGTTTTAGCCGCTCGACCAAGCTTAGATGGTTGCGAAAGCAGAATATGTCGATCGGCAAGCCTTCGACGTACTCCATCACAATATAAGGAATACCTTCGTCGGTCGTGCCTGTATCGAGGATGGCAGCAACATTTGGGTGGACCAACCCGGCTTGGATCTCGATCTCACGCTTAAACGATGCGCGAAGCGCAGGGACATTAAATTCGCGTTTGAGGACCTTGATCGCGACAAGCTGGTTAAATTTGCCGTCGAGCCTTTCTGCAAGATAAACTGCCGCCATACCGCCGATCCCAAGTTCGCGGATCGTTCGATAAACTCCGAATTGCTGAACAGTCTCCGGCGACTCGTCGCTATCGACCGCCAGAAAGTCCTTGGAGAGATCGAGGGCCGAGACGTCCAGCATCTTGTCGGCATCATTCTGATGCTCCAGCAGGTCCTCTAGCTCCGAACGAATGGCCGGATCTATATTATTGTCAGTGAAATAAGCGGAGCGACGCGATGGATCGAGCTCAACCAGATCCATTAAACTTTGCTTAATTGCTTTCCAATTCTGATCTGCCATCAGTTCGAACTACAACCTCACCTGTTATAGGTGTCAAAAAAGGAAAAATATAGCCAAAAACCCGGTTAGCCGTTAGCCGCGATGCAGTTCGCGGAATAGCCAAAGCTTTGCCGCTTTCCATTCGCGGGTCACGGTTCTCTCAGAGATCTCGAGTGCCTCAGCGATCTCTGTACCGGTCATTCCGCCAAAAAAACGCATTTCAACGATCTTGGCCTGCTGCTCGTCAAACTTCTCAAGTTGCTCAAGCACGTCATTTAACGCGAGGATCGAACCCGCGCGTTCTTCGACGGGGATCTGGAAATCGTCGATCGAATAATGGATCGGCTTATTTCCACGCTTACTCGCGGCGTGCCAACGGGCGTGCTGCACGAGGATCTGCCGCATCAGACGTGACGCAATGCCGTAAAAATGACTTCGATCTTGCCACTCGATACCGCTTTGGACGCCTATTCTGATAAACGCTTCGTGAACCAAAGCCGTCGGTTGGAGTGTGTGGTCGGAGCGTTCGCGAGACATCAAGATGCGAGCTTGCCTCTTCAATTCATCATAAACGAAGGGGATCAGGCGCTCTTTTGCTTCTTCATCGCCGCTATTCCAGTCGATCAAGATCTGCGTTATGCCTGAAGTTTCGATCCCATCCATAAAACCCGTCGCTTAGTAATTGAATTTTAACTCACGCGCGAATTATTTCATAAAAAATGTCGGAAAATCGATGATTACTACGCATTAAACTATGAACCGCCGAATTGTCGGGTCAAATTTTATTCCGTAGGAGCAATAAATGAAGTCGCTGAGAGTTTTACGAATAGCTTGTTTTTCGTCTGTATTATTACTGATCATTGGATCATCAACCGCGTTCAAGGCCCAGACGCTCGACGCATTCAATCCGGGTGCAAATGCTAATATTAGCGATTTTCTGCCTCTACCGAGCGGAAAGATCTTGGTCGGCGGCACGTTTTCGACAATCGCAGGCAACGCCAAGAGAAATATTGCTCGGCTGAACGCTGACGGCACATACGATGCTACTTTTACTACCGAAACTGATATCACCGGCTCAGTACTACAGTTTGTCGCACAACCGGACGGGAAGATCCTGATCGCCGGCGGATTTGCGACAGTAAATGGAGTGACTCGACATCGTCTTGCCCGGCTGAACGAGGACGGAACGCTCGACACCGGATTTAACGCGGGCTTTACTCCTCCTGTTGGTGTTTCGCGTATTGCTCTGCAGCCCGATGGCAAGATCCTTGTTCCTGCGAGTTTTAGCGGAACCATTCAAGTCTCACGTCGAAATGTCGACGGAAGCATCGATAGTTCCTTCAACGCCCCAACATTCAGCGGAAATCCCAATAACCTAATAATTCAACCAGACGGAAAGATCATCGCAACAGGTGCCTTCTTAACGGTCGGCGGCGTTGACCGCAAATTTATCGCGCGACTCAACGAAAACGGTACATTGGACACTTCGTTCACTAGCCCTAATCCGGATCAGACCAACATAAGCTGGCTCACTCTGGCGCCGGACGGCAAAATGTATATCAGTGGTCCCTTTACGATAGTTGGAGGTCTGGCGCGTCCCTATATTGCAAGACTTAACTCCGACGGCACCTTAGATACCGGTTTTCAGAACCCTGCTGCCGCCCCGACCGTTCGAAGTGCTTTTAAGTCGTTTCTACAACCTGACGGAAAGCTCGTCATAGTCGGATCATTTGACACAATTGGGGGCGTCGCCCGAAGAGGGCTTGCGCGGATTAACTCTGACGGAACGCTCGATACGACTTTCAGGAATATTCCGTTCGGATCCGGAACACCCGCAATTGAATCGCTCAGACGCCAACCTGACGGAAAGATTTTGGTCGGCGGCAGCTTTACAACAGTTGACGGCGTTGCCCGCGGCCAGATAGCCCGCATCACCTCTGACGACACAGGACTAGTGAGACGCGTACCGTTCGATCTCGACGGAGATAACAAGACGGACCTGTCGATCTTCCGGCCGAATGGGGCGGCGTCGGAGTGGTGGTGGTTAAAGAGTTCGACGGGCGGGAATGCGGCGTTGCAATTTGGTGCGAGTACGGATAGGCTGGTGCCGACCGATTATACGGGCGACGGGAAGACCGATGTTGCGTTCTGGCGGCCTTCGACGGGGCAGTGGTTTGTATTGAGGAGCGAGGACTTTTCGTTCTATGCTTTTCCGTTCGGAGCGACCGGTGATGTGCCGGTGCCAGCGGATTATGACGGTGATGGGAAATCGGATGCGGCGGTCTTTAGGGAAAGTTCGTTGACCTGGTTTATCAGTAAATCGTCGGGCGGGACGGACATTGTCGGATTCGGTGCCGCGGGCGACAAGCCTGTCAACGCCGATTACGACGGCGACGGGAAGTCTGACATCGCGATCTTTAGGCCCGCGGGTGCGAATGGTGCCGAGTGGTGGATCCGCCGCAGTTCGAATGGCAACGTGTTTGCAACGCAGTTCGGAACCTCGACCGACAAAACGGTTGTTGGTGACTATACAGGCGACGGCAAAGCAGACATCGCGTTTTGGCGGTCTTCGACCGGATTCTGGAACATTCTCCGCAGCGAAGACCTCACATATTTCGCGTTTCCGTTCGGCACGACCGGCGATTTCCCCGTCCCGGGAGATTACGACGGCGACGGCAAGTTTGACGCCGGAGTTTTCCGCCCGTCGAACTCAACCTGGTTCATCCAAGGCTCAACCGCCGGCACGCTGATCCAGCAATTCGGCATTACCGGCGATCTGCCGGTGCCGAATGCCTTCGTGAGATAGCAGGTCGGGACCTTCTACAGGCAAATCGAATCGGCGGGGACACATCTCCCTAGACTAAAAGCCAAAGCACGATAATTCGGGCTTTGGCTTTTTCTGTTGCCTTGATCCACCGTTATTTCGATTCTGACGCTGCGGTTTGACGCAGATGGCGACCGCCAGGTCCTTACCACCAGCAACTGCAGATGCGGTTTCGAAATGGGCTGCATCTGTCGTAAATCCATATTTTGCTGAATAAAACGTGTGGCAAAATGTTCACAAATTGGTATAGAATGAGCGCTATGACCAATACTTCGGCAAAAGTAATTTTAGCGGTTGGAATTACGGCGCTTATGACCGCCGTTGTGTTGATCGCCGGATTTATGGGCTATCTTTACCTGCGTCCTCAGCCAAACCCAGTTGTCAGCGACGCGCCGGCGATTAACAATAAAAAGCCGGATGCCGAAATAGTACCTCGTTCAAAAGGCTCGGATCGCGTCGCTGCGGCGAATATTACAAAGGTCACTTTCTCCGAATCGACGATGGGTAACATTTCTTCGGCTAGCCCGACCGGCTATTTTAGTAATATCAACGTCCAGAACTACGCGTCATCATCGAAGATCGTGACGTTTTCTGCTGACGGCGTATGCAGCAAAAAAACATCGCGCGAAACTACCACCAACGGTGTAAAGAAAGTGCCCGAGAACGAGTCTTTCACCGCAAACATCGACAAGACGGCATTTTCTGCACTTGCTGAAGTTCTTGCCGACAACGACTTTTCAAACGAACCCGACTCACGCTTTATTACCTCGCTTCCAATACGTAACATCTTGACGATCCATTACAACGGTGGCGTAAAAACAATAAACACAGGCCATTTAGGGAAAAATTCGCTTGAAGCCGCAGCAATGCTAAAGGCCGTAAGCGAACTCGATCGGTCCGTTAATTGGAAAGCCGCAAGTCAATAGCAGGGCATCAATGATCCTGTTTAGAAATGCGTTAAATCACGACAAGCCGGCGATTTGGCAGATCATCAAGACGGGGATCGGCGGCGAGGTTATGGCGACATTTTGGTTGTAGGCAACATACAGGCCTCGGCAAATACGTTGGGAACGCCGCCTACATTGTCTCGCAAGCATCTTATAGCAAAGGCATCGGGAAGAAGACGGCATTCTGGTCGCTCGACGAAGCAGGAGGTATGGTCTTTACGGCGAGGCAGTTCAACTTCGTCCTTACAACAATATTTTCGCCATCAAACTCCGACAGGATATCGGTTTCGAGATCAACGGCGGATCTCCGATGCTTTTAACCATGCGAAAAACGACCTGACCAATGCGTACATTATGTGCCGTACGTTATAATTGCCGTCTTACTATGACCATTGACGAACAAATAGAGTTTCTCCAAAAAGGCACGATCGATGTCATCCGTGAGGAAGACCTGCGTAAAAAGCTCGAGCGTAGTGCAAAATCAGGTAAGCCGCTACGCATCAAACTCGGGCTTGACCCTACCGCACCAGATATTCATCTCGGGCACACGGTCGTGATCCGTAAGCTTAAGGCGTTTCAGGACCTCGGGCATACTGTAATTTTCCTGATCGGAGACTTTACCGGAATGATCGGCGACCCTTCGGGCAAGAACGTAACCCGACCGCCTCTGTCGCGTGAAGAAATAAATACGAACGCGGAGACGTATAAGCGCCAGATGTTCAAGCTGCTCGATCCGGATAAGACGGAGTTGCGATTTAACGGCGAGTGGCTGGATAAACTCACGGCCGCGGATTTCGTCAAGCTCTGCGCCAAAACTACGGTCAGACAGATCCTCGAGCGCGATGATTTTACCAAGCGAATGGCCGAGGAAAAACCCATCTCGCTCCACGAATTGCTTTACCCTCTGGTCCAGGGCTACGACTCGGTCGCACTCGAGGCAGATGTCGAACTCGGCGGGACCGACCAGAAATTCAACCTTCTGATGGGCCGCAATCTTCAGCGTGAATTCGGCCAGGAACCCCAGGTCATCATCACGACACCACTGCTTGAGGGACTCGACGGCGTCAACAAGATGTCCAAATCGCTCAATAACTACATCGGTATCGATGAGGCGGCGGGCGAGATGTTTGGCAAGGTGATGTCGATCTCCGACGAACTGATGTGGAAATACTACGAGCTGCTGACGGACCTCAACCCGACTGAAATTGCAGATTTGAGAGCTCAAATCGAAGCGGGCGAAAATCCACGCAATCTTAAGGTCGCTCTGGCCAAACTTATCGTTAAGGATTTTCATTCGCAGGCAGATGCCGACGCCGCTGAAGATGAGTTTATAAAGCGTTTCGTCCAAAAAGAAGTTCCTGACGAGATCGACGAAAAGACGGTCGCAGCGGGAACATACCAGTTGGCGCAGTTGCTTGCGGATGCCGGACTCGCCGGGTCAAAGGGCGAGGCTCGCCGCCTGATCGAACAGGGCGGAGTCAAGGTGAACGGCGAAAAAGCCGTTGCCGGTACCGATGTGACCATAGGGTCCGACGGTGTATTGTTCCAGGTCGGAAAACGCAAATTTCTCAAATTAGTGTCGGAAGCGCCCGCGTAGGCTTCGAAGCTCGCAATATTGTTTTGATTGTATTGCGGCTGTGTAAAAGTTATCATCTTCATACGAAATGACGATCGCCACGCCAAAACGGATCAAGTTGTCCGAACGCATAAACGCCTACGTTGCCTCCGAGGCACCGTTGCGAGCGATCGCGGGTAATTGGTCAAAAAAGGCAAAGCTCGCGATGGATGAGGCGACGAGTCTGTCGCTCGAGCGTGTCGAGATCCGGTTAAAGCGTTTGCCGAAGCGTCTTGACGGATTTAAGATAATCCACCTTTCCGACATTCACCATAGCCCCTTTACCGGCCTTGAGCATATTGAGCGTGTCGTAAAGGTAGCCAATCGATTGCGTCCGGATATGTTTCTGCTGACCGGCGATTACGTCTCGCACGAACGCGAATATATCGCTCCGGTCGCTGCCGCACTCGCCCAATTGAAGGCAAAATTTGGAATTTACGCTTGTCTCGGCAATCACGACCATTGGACGGACGCCGATCTCGTCACCCATATGTTTCGCGGCGAAGGCGTAAAAATGCTTGTCAATGAAGGCTTACGTATCGAGGCTCGGGGCTCGACCTTCTGGCTCGCGGGCGTCGATGATTATATGGTCGGCAAGACCGATGTCGCGGCCGCGATGCGCGGCTCGTTTCCGGATGAAATGAAACTGCTTTTGGCTCACAATCCGATCATCTTTCGTCAATCGGTCCGGGCCGGTATCGATCTGACACTTAGCGGCCATACTCACGGCGGTCAGATCAAGATCCGTGACGCGGAAAAGCGTATTTTGCGACGACGCAAGCTCTCAAGCGGACTCCATAGCCGCAAGGACGCTCAGGTCTATATCACTCGGGGCATTGGCACAGTTGTGCTTCCGGTCCGCTATCAGTGCCCGCCCGAAATCTCAATGTTGGAGCTGCGAACGGCAGAATGAGCGGCTCAATTCCATCTTCAAGAATTCTCACGATCCCTAACATTCTGACATTTATCAGAATGGGTCTGATACCTGTATTTGCGAGTATGCTGTACTACGGCAAGGTCGAGTGGGCACTGATCATTTTTGTGCTCGCGGGCATTTCGGATGGGATCGACGGTTTTATCGCACGTCGTTTCGGGCAGGAATCCGAACTCGGGACCATCATCGACCCCATCGCCGACAAACTATTGATGACGGTTGCGTTCATTGTACTGACGCTGCCGAACGTGCTGCCGCAAACGAGGCATTTGCCGATACCGTTCTGGGTAACGGCGGCGGTCATCGGCCGCGACGTTTTGATCGTCACCGTCGCCGCGGCAATTAATGTAATGACCGGTTTTCGTGGGTTTAAGCCGTCGTGGCTCGGCAAAGCCAGCACTTTTGTGCAGGTAGTGGCCGTGACGCTCGTCCTCGCGGCGGCGGTCACGGGTATCCACATACATTTGCCGACGACATATTTCATCGTCGCACTATTTGCCGCGCTGTCAGGCGTGCATTACGTATTTCACGTTGCACGCCTGATGCGTGAGGCCGAATCCACAGAGCCCGAAAGTGATGTCCGAACTTAGAATTTCTTCGGCTCTGCCATCGGCTTAGTGTTGGCATACTTAATAAATTCAACAAGTCCGTCCTCGGTCTTATTCTTAAATTTATAGATCTGCACCAGCCTCGGTTTCCAAATACTCAGATTCGGGTTTTTCTCGGTTTCTGCACGAGTTACGGTGCGGGCATACGCGTCCATCAGCGATTCGAGGATATTATCGACCCTGGCCTTTTCCGTCTTATAATCGGCGTCGCTTAATGCTTTGCCTTCGACCTTTGTATTCAGTACCTTTGAGGCACTCTCGTATTGCGATTCGTAATACGACGCGATCATCGAATACGGGTCGGCACTGTCCTTGATCGCCGAGTCCACAAGCGTTGCCCGATAGATCTCAACTATCCCCGTATTCATATCCTGCTCAAAGCTCAGAACGCCTGCAATATAGTGCATAAACGCGACCGCCGTGCTTTTGTCCTTGAACGGGAAAAACTCCTTTGGCATCGTACCGGCGTCAAAAAGTTGTGAAGTCCTTTTGGCAAACGATATCGTGTCATCTGCAAAGACGCGGTCCTTTGTCCCGACGGTCGCGTTGTATCCGGCAAATGCCAGATTCATTAGCACGTCAACATTGTTGGGTTGCTCAGCAAGTATCTCTTTTCCGAGAGCAAATGCCTCAGGATACTTTTTACCGTCGATCGCCGCATAAAAAGCGGGGTCGCGATACTTTACGTAAAACGTCTTGACCTTTGCGATCCGGTTATCTTTTTCGTTGCCAAAGCGTTTGAGGAAATCCTTGCTGAGTTGAAACGCCTTTTCCATATCCTCAGGCTTTTTGGTGTTAGAGAGTGTTGCGATCTGCTTAAAAAGCTCATCCATTGACGGCGAACTTTGCGCCGAGACAAAACTAACGAGCATAAGTGCGATAAGGGCACACGAGACGATCGAAAATGATCTGTTCATATCTAATTCCTTTCAGACTAAAATGAGTACGAAGTAAATATATCAGCCGCGATTTCGTGCATTCAAATGCGGCACAGCATTTTTTAGTAAATACCGCCGGAAATTAAGGTAGTGACTATTTGGTCGTGCAAGTAACGAAAATACCGGACGATGCGAATTTCGGATCCAGACGTTTGTTTGAGCCGTAGATAACACACTTGCCGGTCCGCGAGATCGCCGGTGTGCCGACCGCGGATGTCAGGTCTCTGGAGACCGCTATTGTCTCACCGGCGGCAACGTGCCGAACCACGAGATTTCCGCCGAGATTTTTGGCGTTTGTATTAAAGGCAACAAGGCTGCCGTTGTATGTGATCGCGATCTTTTCGCCCTGGCCGATCGGACTGTCGCCGTCGCCTTGCGAGCCAAGTGCCGCCGTACTGGCTCGCACCACATTCCCGCCGGTGGTGTCGGTGACGAATACATCCTGCAGTTTATTGGTATCGTTGCCGACCATATTCGCGGCCGTCGTCGCATACGCTACGCGGCGCCCATCGCCTGAGATAGACGGCGACACCACGCGGCTTGAGCTCTCAGTGCCTTGATCGCGGTCAGATCCCGATTGCGTTAGGCTGATACGCCTGAGTTTCGGATTGCCCGCTTCGTATATAAATATGTCCCAGAGATTGTTTTTGTCGCCTTCGGCGAGTGTCGAGGCAAATGAGTAAAACGCGAGTTTCGATCCGTCTTCCGAGATCGAAGGCCGCGAACCGCCTACGCCCTTCTTTGTTTTTGGGTCGATGGTGATCAATTTCGTCGAGCCGCTGAGCATATCTTTTAAGTAAACATTTACCGTACTTGTGCCCTCGACACCCGGCGTTATATTACTCGCGCCGGACGTGTATGCGATAAATCGGCCATTACCCGAGATCGTCGGTTCAAAGCTCTCGGAGTTGGTCTCGATCTCACCGGGTCCTGTGCTTACCGCCGTGGTAGTACCCGTTTTCGCATTCCAAACAAAAATGTCTCGAACGCCGTTTGTGTCGATCGGCACAAGATTGGTCGCGTATGACTCATATGCGATCGCCATTCCATCCGCCGAGATCGCCGGTGCGAAGCTGTTTTGATTGCCCTCGACACCGTTCATACCTCTACTGACCAAACGTGTTTCGCCGGTTTTACGGTCTCGCCAGATTATCTGCCGATATTTGCCAAGCGAACCGCCTAAGCCCTTTGCGCTCGAGATGAATGCCACAAATCGGCCCTCATCCTCTCCGGTGCCGCCGATAACCGGGGCGGTCGAGTCGTAAAATGTACCGACCGACTTGCCGTCCGTACTGCGGCTCACCAGTTCATTAGTTGCCTGAGAGTAGGCCGCGGTCGAAAGCACCGACGCGGCAAAGATTAGGGCGATGTGATACTTAATTGATCTCATAGTGTTAGAACCTCGGACGTAACTATACTATTTGATGCCGTCAGCGATGTAATACGAAGGCAAAAAAATCTATATCGAACAATCAAATTTAAACTTGACAACAACGCACTCAAGTATTATTCTAGCTTCAGGCTCAAGTTATCGTTTGATTTAAGTTTGGGCAGCGCAATTTTACATAGTTGGAGATTTCACATAATGAGCAAAATCATAGGTATCGATCTTGGAACGACAAATTCGGTGGTCGCCGTAATGGAAGGCGGAGAACCGGTCGTTATTACAAATTCAGAGGGCGGACGCACGACACCGTCGGTCGTCGCCTTTACAAAGGACGGTAATCGTCTGGTCGGCCAGGTCGCTAAGCGACAGGCCGTGACGAATCCGGAGAACACGCTTTACTCGATCAAACGCTTTATGGGCCGCCAATTCGGCGAGGTCAGCGAAGAGATCAAGCAGGTTCCGTATAAGGTTGACAAGGGCGGCAACGGCGACGTCAGCATCAATGTTGACGGCAAGCATTACAGCCCGCCTGAGATCGCGGCAATGGTGTTGCAGAAACTCAAGCAGTCGGCCGAGGACTATCTAGGCTCGAAGGTCGAAAAGGCTGTTATCACGGTTCCGGCATATTTTAACGACGCTCAGCGTCAGGCGACCAAGGACGCCGGTAAGATCGCAGGGCTCGAAGTTCTGCGTATCGTCAACGAACCGACGGCAGCAGCACTGGCATACGGCCTGGACAAGAAAAAGGATGAGATCATCGCCGTATTCGACTTTGGCGGCGGTACATTTGATATATCGGTGCTCGAAGTTGGCGAAGGCGTGGTCGAGGTCAAATCGACCAATGGCGACACGCACCTTGGTGGTGACGACGTTGACGAAGTGCTGGTCGGCTGGATCATCGATGAATTTAAGAAAGATCAGGGCATTGACCTGCATAACGACAAAATGGCTCTCCAGCGTCTGAAAGAGGCGGCTGAAAAGGCAAAGGTCGAACTTTCAAGCGCGATGGAGACCGAGATCAACCTGCCGTTTATCACGGCGGATGCGGCCGGCCCCAAGCACCTAGTGACCAAGCTGACGCGTTCGAAGTTTGAGCAGTTGGTTGAGCCGATCCTCAAGCGACTTATGCCGCCGGTAGAGCAAGCGATCAAGGATGCGGGGCTGACGGCGAAGGATATCGAGGAGATCGTGCTCGTCGGCGGTTCGACGCGTATCCCCAAGGTCCAGGAGATGGTCAAAGAATTCTTCGGCAAAGAGACGAATAAGTCCGTCAACCCGGACGAGGTCGTTGCTCTCGGAGCAGCGGTCCAGGCCGGTGTTTTGGGCGGTGAGAAGACGGACATTCTGCTGCTTGACGTGACGCCGCTCAGCCTGGGTATCGAGACTCTTGGTGGTGTTTCGACGCCGATGATCCAGAAGAATACGACGATCCCGACTCGCAAGTCTGAGATCTTTTCGACCGCGTCGGACAATCAGACGTCGGTCGAGGTTCACGTCATACAGGGTGAGAGGCCATTGGCGTCTGACAATAAGACGCTCGGCAAGTTTCATCTTGTCGGCATTCCCCCGGCACCGCGCGGCGTACCGCAGGTCGAAGTAACGTTTGATATCGATGCTAACGGAATCGTAAACGTGTCGGCCAAGGACGTCGGTACCGGACGCGAACAGAAGATCACGATCACATCATCGTCGGGCCTTTCGAAGGAAGAGATCGATAAGATGATGAAGGACGCCGAAAGCCACGCGGGCGAGGATGAAAAGAAGAAGGCGGCTATTGAGGCACGCAATCGTCTGGACAACCTCGTGTACAGTGTCGATAAGACGCTTGGCGAAAACAAGGATAAGGTCGATGAGGCCTCAGTCGCTGAGATCGAATCGGCGATCGCTGATTCGAAGACCGCGCTTGCCGGCGAAGATGCGGAAGCTATGGATAACGCCTTTGAACGTCTGCAGACTGCGTCGCACAAGTTGGCTGAGGCGATCTACAGTCAGGCTGCGGCACCGGGAGCAGAAGGTGCGGCAGATGAGCAGGCCTCGACGGCAGCGGCGGGTGCCGACGACGAGACCACTGCGGCGGCCGATGACAACGTCATCGACGCTGAGTATGTCGACGTCGAAGACGAAAATAAGAAGTAAACCTAAAAGCAGTGAGCGGTAAGCAGTGGGCGATGCCGTTCACTGCTGCCGCTTTTCTGTAGAGCATTGGACAATTGAAGATGGACGGGTCTTAAGCTAAACTGCTCTCGACCCGCAGCTTAGAGTTCACGATATTGATGGCAAAAAAGGACTATTACCATTTACTTGGCGTAAAAAAGGATGCAAAGGCTGACGAGATCAAAAAAGCCTATCGCCGCCTTGCGCGAAAGCATCACCCGGACGTAAACCCGGGCGATACGGCGTCTGAGGACAAGTTCAAGGAGGTTCAGGAGGCTTACGACGTTTTGTCCGACGATAAAAAGCGTAAGGTCTTTGACCACTTTGGATACTACGCCGACAATCTGGACATCAATTCGCCGTATGGAGCGGGCGGCGGTTCACCGGGCGGCGGTGCCGCGGGTTATGATTTTTCAGGATTTGATTTTTCGACCGGAGCCGGCCAATCGGGCGGCGGATCGAGTTTCAAAGATATCTTTTCGGACTTTTTTGGCGGCGGAGGCACAGGTGCCCGCCCCCAACCTGACCCGCCGCGGGCTATGCCCAAAAAAGGCCGCGATATCGAGATACCGCTTGCGTTGAGTTTCGAAGAGGCATTTTCGGGACTGACGACCAACATCACCGTGAGCCGCTCAGAGCAGTGCTCTAGGTGCCATGGTGCGGGCGACACGGGTGGCCCGGTGGTCAATTGTCCTACCTGTAAGGGCAGCGGGCAAGTGATGCGATCCGGCGGCCGTCTGCAGTTTTCTCAAGGCTGCACCGACTGTGAAGGTACCGGACGCCGTCGCCAACCGTGCAGCTTATGCAGTGGCAAGGGCGTGACGCCAAAGAGTGAGCAGGTCAAGGTCAAGATACCCGCCGGCGTCGATACGGGCTCGCGCGTACGGATCCCCAAAAAGGGACACGGCGGTCGATTAGGTGCCGAACCGGGCGATCTTTTTATCCTGACCAACGTCGGAAAGCATAAGTTCCTCGAGCGGAAGGGCGATAACGTTTATATTACGGTGCCGATCACGGTGCCTGAGGCAGCACTCGGTACCAAGATCGAAGTACCGACCGTCGAGGGCAAGGCTCAATTAAAAGTGCCGTCCGGAACGGAGTCGGGCCAGAAATTCAGATTACGTGAACGCGGTTTTCCGTCGTTGAGAAACCCGAGCCTGCGTGGAGATCAGTTTGTCGAGGTAAAGATAATGCTGCCGCGCATACTGTCCGAAGAAACCAAGGAAGTCTTGCGGCAGTTTGAAAAGCTAAATCCGGAAAATCCCAGAAAGGTCATTGGTTTAGAATGAGCCCACGGGCGAGGTCCTGAGATCGATATTGTCCTCAAGGATGATCCCTGCAGCTATATGATCAGATGAAGAAGCGAGTTAAGACATACACGATCAGTGCGGTCGCTGAGATGTACGAGATACATCCGCAGACGCTTCGCCTGTATGAGCGCGAGGGTCTGCTGCTGCCGTCACGTTCGGTGGGAAATACGAGACTCTACGAAGACTCGGATCTCGAGCGGCTTGAGATAATTTTGTCGCTGACTCGCGAGTTGGGCGTCAATCTCGCCGGCGTCGAGATCATCCTCAATATGCGTGAAAAGATGGACGAGATGCGGCGAGAGTTTGAAAGATTCTTTGGCTATCTTAAGGATCACGCCAATGAATTTGCCGCCCACAACGCTTCATTTTCGTCGACCGAAGCACTTATCCCTATCTCTCGTGCGCGTGTGATCCGCATACGCGAAACGCATTCGTCCGAAGACTGATACCATTTCGGCACAACTTTTGTATACCTTATACCGCCTTCAGCGATAAGTGCGGCTTTCCGTGCAGTTTTGCGTTAGGTCGTTTTTTCGGCTACGATTGCTTTCATTCAGACTGAATTGTAGTAGGAGAAATTGATGCTAGCTAGAATCTCGACAGTTTTGTTTACGGCCACGATATTGCTGGCCATTTGTACGTTGGCGGCACTCGGCCAGGACCTCGATGACGTAACCGTTAGCGGCCGTGTCACTGATTCGAACGGCCTGGCGGTCGTAGGTGCTACGGTTGCGGTCACGCTCGGTGAAACCGGCGTTGCACGAACTATTATCACTGACGATGACGGGCGATACCGCTTTTTGAAGCTCAAGCCCGGCACGTACAAGATCAAGGTCACTGCCGACGGATTTGGTCCTCAAGAGACTCCGGACATCGCTACGATATCAGCACAAAATGTGGCTAAGGACTTTACTCTCCGCCCGGCCGACGTGCGTGCAGAGCAAGTCGTAACGGTGACCGAAGACAGCGGTCCGCCGGTCGACACTACGCGAACGATAGTCGGCGGCACGATTGCCGAACGTGAGATCGAAGAGATACCTAATACATCACGCAACCCGCTCGATCTCGTACTTACATTGGGCGGCACGTCCGAGGAGCAACTCTCGACCAGTGGCCTCGCCGAGGACCGGGGAGCCAACCCGAGTTCGGCGCCGCTTGAGCAGGGCAATTTCTCGATTTCAGGCGGAACGGCGTATTCAAACAATATTACGATCGACGGCCTTGATAATAACGACGACCGTTCGTCACGTGACCGCTTTCAGCCTTCGCTCGAGGCGATCGCTGAGGTCCAGGTCATCTCTAATCAGTTTTCGGCTGAATACGGTCGAGCATCGGGCGGCCGCGTTAATCTTAGAACGCGTGCCGGCGGCAAGAGACTTCGCGGACGAGCATTTTTCTTTTACCGCGATGATGCTCTGAACGCCAACAGTTGGTACAACAACAGCCGTGCGATCCCCCGGCCTGACCTACGCGAGATGGTGCCGGGATTTTCGCTTAGCGGCCCGGTCTTTATTCCTAAGTTATACAATGGCAAGGCTCGAACGTTTTTTGCAACAACATACGAATTTACGAAGCTCGACGACACGACACTGATCGATACGTATATACCGGTCATTGCGAATCCGCGTTATACGCTACCGACGCCGACCGGCACGACGCAGTTTTGTGACAACGCTTCGCCGCTCGCGTGTACGGCGACGCCGCCGACCGCAGGATTTATGCAGCAGTACTCGGCATTGTATTCGACGCCCAATAAGAATCACGTCTGGACGGCGAGAGTGGACCATCGATTGTTCAAAAACAACGATCTTACATTTGCGATCCAATTTGCAAAGCGTACTAACCGCCGCACTAACGGCAGTTCGACGACCCGTTTGGAGAACGCATTTCAGGAAAAGAACAACAATACGATCGCCTATAACATTACGGATAATCACGTTTTCGGTGCGAGAGCGGTAAATCAGTTTAGGGCTCAATGGTCGAAATACCAGCCAAGCTTCCAGACGGCAAGCCCGCTGGATCCGGTGGTATTGGTCGGATTCCGAAGCCCCGTTACCAATGGTGTCCAGACACTGATCGCCGGCAACTCGACGACCAGCACATCCCAGAATTTTGCCGATTCACGAACTGAAACTCGATGGCAGTTTCAGGACTCGCTGACCTACTTATGGAAAAATCACACGTTCAAAATGGGCGTGGATATGCAAGATGTTAACTCGGCTGTATTCGGACTTGGCGATGCTACCGGAACATTTAATTTCGGAAACGTGCTGCAGTATTCGACCAACCAGGTAACGCGTTATCGTCAGAATTTCGGCACCAGGCAAGCCGTTAAGAATCGCTACTACGGATTCTTCTTCAACGACGAATTTAAGCCTTGGTCGAATGTCACGGTCAGTGCGGGCCTTCGCTACGAGCGTGAAACTGCTGTTACGGACAAAAACAATTTTGGCCCCAGACTCGGCGTCGCTTGGGATCCTTTCAAAAAGGGCAAGGGCGTGATCCGATTTGGAACCGGTATTTTCTATAACCGCGTACTGCTCCGCACCGTCGGTGACTCGATCCAGAACAGCGGCGGTACCTTGGTGGCATTTGACTCGAACACCATCGGCACATCAGCGTCGGACAGCAGGCGAACATTTATCCTGAACGCGATCGCCGCGAATTTTCCAAACAGCTACGCGACTGTTGACCAGTTGCGAAACCTTGTGACGACCGTATGTCCGACAGTGCCGTCGCCGCTCGGTCCGTGCAATGCGAATACCGGATTTTCGATCGGCAACCTTTCGTCGGCGGGCAATCCGCTCCGTTCGGTCGACGCCGACCTGAAGATACCGGAGAGCTATCAGTTTAACGTAGGTTTTGAACGTGAAATCTTTAAGGGTTGGGTGTTTGAGGCAAATTACACCTGGAACAAGACGGCCAGACTGTGGCGCGACTCTAACCCGAATGCACCGCGTCTGCCGGCGGGATTTACCGATTGGACACAGTGGCTGTTGGGGAACACATTCGTCCTGACCAACCAGAACGGCACCACGACCCGTACGTACAGTTTCGTCCTCGGGGCAAATAATGACCCGTCCGGCGTTAGCGGCACTTGCAGCTTTACGGCGACGAGTTCGTGTGTGGTCAATCTCAATTCGATCAGCACGTCATCGACCGCTCCGGGAGCGGCCGTCACGGGTACGAACGGCAACTCGACGGGCGGACCGGTCGGCATCGCACTTGCGGCGATCGCTCAGTTTCGCCCCGACCAGACGGTCGAAGAAACGTCGCGGATCGGTTCGCGAGGAAATGCCTTCTATAACGGCATCATACTCGAACTCCGAAGCCGCTACCGCAAACTCGGCGCAGGATTTGGAGCTAATTTCCGCTTTGTTTACACGCTCTCGAGCACAAAGGACGACGGGCTGAATAACACGGCCAATGCTGAGGTCAACGGTGACTTTAGCCGCGAGTGGGCACGCAGCCTGCAGGATCGACGGCATCGGCTAGCTTGGTCTGGTTCGTTCGACACGCCGTATTGGTTTGGCAAGCTTCGGTTCTCGCCGCTGCTTCGCTGGGGCAGTTCGGCACCGTTTAATCTGAGTGGCGGCGGTACGGATCGTAACCTTGACGACGTTAGTACAGATCGTCTCAATTTCAACGGATCACTGAGCGACATTCGTTACAGAGAGCCGGGTTCGCCGGTTCCTACCGCATTACTCGCTCAGTTCTCACTACAGCCGATCGGATCGAAGAGCGGTAATCTGCGGCGCAATGCCGGAACCGGCCCGAATCTATTTACCTTTGACCTGAACGTCACTCGTGAATTCAAGGCCGGCGAGCGGATCCGCATTCGGCCGGTGATCGAGTTTAATAATATTTTCAATGCCTCGGTTTTCTCATACGGAAGTGAGTACATCAATTTCCAGGCATTGAGTGCGACACAGACCCCGACTCAGCAACTCGCACGGGACAATTTTCTTGTACCGACGCGAACATATCGGCAGCGTGACATCCGGCTTGGCGTCAGATTCGATTTCTGATCGATACCTGATCCAACATTTCGACGGGCCGTCTTCGGGCGGCCCATTTTCGTGCTCGGCGATCAATAAAAGTAATGACTTCACCAATCGAAATATGTTAGATTTGAGTGTTGAACAATTTTGTTCATACCTGCCGTATGAGAGAGATCGCCGAAAATACAGCCACACCATTTACTGAAACATCGATCGAGTCAGTGCTTCTCGACGCAGACCTCTTTGTAAAATACAGTTCGCCGGAAAAGGCGTTCGAACTGCTCCGCACCTCGCTCGAGCGCAGTCCGCGCTCGATCAGCTTGCGCGAAAAAATGCGCGATATTTGCGTGAAGCAGCGGAATCTCAATGAAGCGGCCCGCCAGTGCCTTGCTCTGGTCAGTCTCTATATCGCACGCGAAGATTTTGACGTTGCCTACGATCGATTGCAGGAGGCCAAACTGCTCGATCCGCGAATATCGGTTGCACCGGGCCTCGAGGCGATCCGCCGTGCACGCCGTCCGGAATTTGCCGCTGGCCGTGATAAGTCGCCGCAGAAGGTGCGCACCGATGTCACATTTGCCGGCAATCTCGCGTTTGTGAGCATTTTTGACGCAGTTCAGGTGATCGAAAACTCCAAAATGACCGGACTCTTGGTCATCAAGTCCGACCTGTATCTGGCAAATGTCGCGTTCAACGACGGCAAGATAGTCGACGCCGAGTGTAATGGCAAGAACGGTGCTTTGGCATTTCGCGACATTATCGAGATCAACGGCGGGACGTTTGAATTTTCGGTTTCCGAAACGCCTTTCCCGATCTTGATCGCTGTCAGCAGCAACACCAACTTTATGCTCGATGTTTTGACTGAACTTGATCACGAACGTGCGGAGAAACAGGGCCTCAGAAACGTGGCAGACGAGCAGTTGTAAACCCGGTCTTTCGTCAAAATCTCTACATTCTTTTAGTTGACACAAAGGCTCAAATACAACAAAATATAGTGCTTCCCCAAAATGCGAGCACTATAGGATGTTTAAGCTTCAGCGCCTGGAAATATCGGGCTTCAAATCATTTGCCGACCACACTGAGATCGTCTTCACCGGAAGCGGCATAACTGCGGTCGTCGGGCCTAATGGCTGCGGTAAATCGAACGTTTCGGACGCGATGTCGTGGGTTCTCGGTGAACAGCGTGCCAAGAGTCTTCGCGGGGGCGAGATGAAGGACGTCGTCTTTGCCGGAACCAAAACCCGAAAGCCGGGCGGGATGGCTGAGGTCGTCCTGCATATGGTCCGGGACAATACGGTCTTTGACATTGAAGAAAGCGAACTCGAGGACATCGACGAAGCTCTTAGCGGGATCGATGAGGCGGCCGTAGATATGGACGCGATCGAGGGCATCGATGCCGACGAGGTGGTCGAGGCCGCTGACTTAGTCGCCGCCGAAGTCGACAATGGTGGATCGGTTTCTGAGTTTTCGGCCGGAGCACCGGACGAAGGCGGTGTCGAGATCGAGACGGTTCAGGCGGCGCAGGTCGGTTCGATCCGCACGGTCGAGACCAAGGTCAAATCGAAACGCCATTGGCGTCCGCGCTCTTTCGCACTCGATTTTGCACCCGGCGAGGCAGTTTCGGTCACGCGTCGGCTCTACCTTTCAGGTGAGAGCGAATATCAACTGAACGGCAGGACCTGCCGCTTACGTGATATCACGGACCTATTTGCGGGCACCGGACTTTCAGGCGCACATTACGCGATCATCGAACAGGGACGCATCGGCCAGATACTCTCTGCCAAGCCCGCCGATCGCCGAAATTTGATCGAAGAAGCTGCGGGCATTTCAAAATTCCGGTCTCGCCAGCGGGCGGCCGAATCGCGGCTCGATACGGCCAAGAACAATCTCGGGCGCATCTCTGACATCGTTTCGGAGATCGATAAACAGGTCAATTCACTTCGACGACAAGCGGCTAAGACACGTCGTTTTAAGATACTTCAAGAAGAATTTCGTGTGCTATTGCGGCAGCTATTTGCTGCTGAAGGCAAACACCTTTCAGAACTGTCGGAAACTCTCAAGATTGAACTTGCCGGAGCAATCGCTACCGAGACAGATCTCGGCCTGCAGGTCACTGCCAAGGAAGAAGCAGTGCGTGAGTCGACGCAAAATGCTCGAAATGCCGAAGAGAGCCTTGCGGAGCTTCGCAAGTTCCACTCCGACAACGCTCTCGAGCGTGACCGTGCCGAGCGCGAACACATTTACAGATCCGAACAACTGGTCAATCTCAATAATCGGTCGGAGGTGTTACGCGGAGAAATAGCGTCGAGCAAGGAGCGTCTCGAAACCCTCGCCGGCGAACTCGAACGCCTGCAGAAAGATGATCGGGCCGAGGCCGAATCATTTGGCAAAGCCGATTCCGATCTCAAGGCCGCCGAAGAAGAATATGGCCGTGAGGCGGCGGCACTCCAGACGATCGAGACTGCGATGGAGACCGTTCGAGCCGAATTGATGCAGCATACAGCGGCGGCCGAGCGTTTCGACGAGATCGGCCGTCAACTTGAGATCAATCTGGAAAAACTCTCGATGCGGGTCGAGGGGCTGAGATCGGAAGGCGAACGGGCGGCAGTGAATTTTGCCGAACACGAAAAGCAGGCCGCCGAACTCGCGTCAACGCTGGCCGCCGAAGAGATCAAGTTACAGGGCCTGACGGTAGAAAAGGAAGCATTGCTGGCCCGGACGAACGACGCACGAGCAGTTTTGCGTGATGCAGAGAGCGATCTCGATCGATTGTCAGACGAATATTCGGCCAAAAAGCACCGCCTCGCAACGCTTAACGAACTCGAGGAAAAGCGGGCTGTCTATACGCCGCAGGTGCAGAAGCTATTTGCTGAGCAGGAGTCGATCGGCGTTAAACTCGGCGGCGTACTCGCGGACCGCCTAAAGGTCGCGGCCCGTGCGGAACGTGCGATCGAGACGCTTTTTGGGCCGTATCTCGAGGCGGTTATCGTGGATTCGCTCGAGGACGCTCGCCGATTGGCAACGTGGCTCAAGGACAATGATATCGGCCGAACGGCAATGCTGATCGCTCCGAAAGGGAATGGATCAGCATCGAAAGGCCGAGCCGCGGTCCCCGGTTCGATCGAAGATCACCTTGGTATTTCGGCCGAATTTGCCGATACCCTCCGTGAGGTATTTCCCCGTGAAATGTCCGCAACGCTCGTCGAAGACCTATCGGCGGGTGCGGCCATCGCCGGCGAGATCCAGATAAATTTTGAAGGCGAAGTGCTCTTGGGCGGCCGTATGTTTATCGGCGGCAAGCAGGGCTCGGATGGTAAGAATGAGTCGCTGCTTGCGTTCAAGCGTGAACTGAACGACCTAGGTGCCGCCGTAGCAAAACTTTTATCCGAGATCGACACAGCACGAGGCGGGGTAGAAAAGGCCCGTGATGTACTGGTCGAGTTTGAAAGCAAGACGGTCGATCTTCAGTCATTGATGATCAAGGTCGATCGCGGGATTCACGGACTGCAGATCCAGGTGCGTGCTGCCCGCGAAGAGATCGAGCGTTCTGAGCGTCACCGCAAAGTGGTTGAGGACGAAACCGGCCAAACTCAGTCCGAGCTTGTCGAACTGGGCCAAAGGATCACTGACGCTGCCCAGAATCGAGATGCAGCAGAGAAGGCGCGCGTTGAAGCTTCGGAACGCCTTGACGGTATCGCCAACGGGCTAAGCTCCGCTCGCGAGAGTGTCGAGGCGGCCAACTTAAAGCTCAATGACAAGCGAATGACCGCTGCCACGTCTGGCGAACGCCGGCGTTCGGCCCAATCGGCACTACGGCGCGTCGAGAACGAAGGCCGCGAGATCGAATCACGACTTGCTTTTCAGGAACTCGAGATCGGTGAGGCCGACGGTAAGATCAAACTGCTTCACACGGCGATCACTGAGATCACAGACCGCATTGCGGCCGCATCGACCGATATCGCGGGCGAGCGAGATGCCCTAACGGCCGCGATCAACGCACTTGCGGCGGCTCGCGAGAATGCCGACCGTATGAGTGAGAACCTCGCTCAGCTAAACCGTGCTGCCTCGGACGCCCTCAATCGCCGGGCTGAGATCGAGGTGCGTCAGGCGGAGACGATCACAGAATTAAAGAACGTAGGCGAAAATTGCGAACACGAACTTAATCTGCCGCTCGAGCAACTCGTGGCAGAGGTCGAATTTGATGTAGATTTTGATCTAAATGACGCCCGCCGCGAGACCGAGAGCCTCCGCCAACGCCTCGATTCCTTTGGAGCGATCAATATGCTTGCGCTTGAGGAACTCGGTGAAGCCGAGGAGCGTTGGCAATTTTTGACGACCCAGCGGCAGGATATCATCGATAGTATAGCGACGACCGAAGAAGCTCTGCGAGAGATCAAGCAGCGTTCCCGTGAGAAATTCCGTTCGGCGTTTGACGCGATCAACGCCCATTTCGTCGAATTTTTCCAGGAGCTATTTGGCGGTGGCCGCGGCGAGATGACGCTGCTCGAATCCGAAGATATTCTCGAGGCCGGCATCGAGGTCGTCGCCCAACCGCCGGGCAAACGCTTGCAGAATATACTTTTGCTCTCCGGCGGTGAAAAGGCTATGACGGCGATCGCACTGGTAATGGCGATATTCAAGTACCGGCCATCGCCTTTCTGTCTGCTCGATGAGGTGGACGCTCCGCTCGATGACGCCAACGTCGGCCGATTCGTCAATAAGATCGCCGAAATGTCCGAAAAGACGCAGTTCATCGTCATCACTCATAACAAGCGGACGATGGAGGCCGCCAGAGCTCTCTACGGCGTAACCATGCAGGAAGCAGGCGTGTCGAAGGTCGTTTCGGTCAAGTTTGAATAGCACGTGCCAACCGATCCGGTATTTGCCACATCAAAACTCCCGATACTTTGTGCGCTAGCGGTTCTGACAACGATGGATCTCCGAAAAAAAATAGCGGTTTTGTGTTACGTTGTATTGGCTGTGGTTGCTGTCTCGGCCCAGGTCAAAAAGACGCCACGGCCCGGAACACCGCCGCCGATCGCTCGATCGACTCCACAACCGACACCCGAACCAACTCCTGAGAAGAAGAACGGCCGCCCCGATCCCAGCGTTAAATCTGGCGATAAGGCCAAACCGACGTTCGTCCCAACTCATATATTCAAATTTGAAAGACCCGGATTCCTGACGTCAAAGATAGTCATTGAGCACGACGACAGCGGTAAAGGCACGATCGCGTTTCTCAAAAAGGATTTTGACGAAACGATGACCGACCCGATCCAATTGTCCGAAAAGACCATCGATGGCCTCAAGCAGGCTTTTGAACGCTTGCACTTTCTCGATTCGACCGAGTCGTATCAATATGAAAAAGAACTTGCCAATATGGGCTCTAACGAGATCACGCTGAGACTAGACGGACGCGAGCGGACCGTCAAATACAATTGGACCGAGAATAAGGACGCTAAGTTTTTGATGGATGAATACAGGCGGATCGCCAACGAGTACGTCTGGAAATTTGATATGGTGGTCACACGCGAAAATCAGCCGCTTGAGGCTCCGCGGATGATAGGCACACTCGACACGTATCTGCGCCTCGGTGAGATCTCCGATCCGCCGCACCTTTTGGCGTTCATCAAGGAGATAAGCGAAGATGAACGCCTGCCGCTGATCGCCCGCAACCACGCCGCACGTCTGATTAAACAGATCGAGAAAGTTAAGAAGTAGACGGTCACACAATATTCAATCACATCGTTAGTTGCCGATTTACTTCGGAGTGATCGTGCCGTCGTCGGCGATCTTTGGTGCGTTTGTGCCAAAGTCGGCAATCGAGAGATTTCGTACGGTGCGGATCGAAGTGCCGTTCTTATCAAGTGTCGGAATGCCCTTGCCTTCGAGAGTAGCGGCGTTGATTTTGCCACTTATAAAACTCCCATCCGCGCCCAGGTTCACCTCGAGCACCATGGTCAATGCAGTTTCAGCGGCGAGCCGAAACCAGCCATAGGTCGCAAAATTGCCGAGCGAATATGCGATCAAACGGTCTTTGTAGAGTTCCATCCCGCGCATAACGTGCGGACCGTGACCGAGTACCAGATCTGCACCCGCATCAATAACAGTATGTGAGAATGCCGGCAGATTGCCGCGGTTTTCGCCTAAGAAAAGTTCGTTGCGGTTGGGCACATTCTGTCGGTCGGTGCCCTCGGCACCACCGTGAAACGAAATAATGACAATGTCCGCCTTTTTCTTGGCTTCGAGCACCAGTTGGCGTGCTCCGGCAAGGTCATTGATGCTCGGCATACCATTGTTGTGGCCGAATCCGATGACAGCGATGCGCTTGCCTTTAGCTTCGAGAAACGCCGTCGTTGCATGCGGGTCGAGGCTGCCGGCATACTTTATGCCCTGTTCATCCAGAACTTTTTGTGTGCTGATGCGTCCGGCCAGTCCAAAATCGCCGGCGTGATTATTGGCGACGCTCATTACGTCGAAACCGGCTTCTTTTAGATATTTGCCGTATCGGGTAGGCACGCGAAATGCAAAGCACTGCGTCGATCCGGGTCGGCATTTAGCCGACACACCGGTGTCGATCATCGGGCCCTCGAGGTTGCCGAAAGCGATATCGGCCGCAGACAGTATCGGCGTCACTTCTTTCAGCAGATCGGCACCATCATTCGGCGGCATCCGGCTTTCGTTCGGAAACGGGGACGCCATCATAATGTCGCCGACGGCCGCGATCGTGATCGGTTCCTTGTTGGTCGGCGGCGTTGGCTCCGGGGCTGCGACAGTCGCCTTCGGAGGCTCTTCACTGTTGACGATCTTTGGCTGGCAGGCCAAGGTTATAAATATCGCGATCGATGACGCCAGCGTCACCAACATCAGTTTCGGGTAGGTCATAATTAACATTCTAAAGATCGTAGCCATTCCTATTGTTCGCCGATAACAGTTCAGCCCGCCGCCGACGTTTCGTCGTCTGCTGAGCCCAGAGTTTCCTCTATCAACTTGGTCTGCTCGAGATTGTGGATCGCGTAGGAACCGGTCGCCGGCGATGCCGATGCCGCACGGCCAACATATTGGAGTGTGACGCCCACCGGAAGGATGCTTCGAAAACGCGGCTCGACAAAACTCCACCCGCCCATATTTTTCGGTTCTTCCTGAGTCCAGACGAACTCTTTCACATTTGGGTACGAGGCGATCACTTCAGCAAGCCTTGTGGCCGGGAACGGATAGAACTGCTCGAGCCTAATGATTGCGACATCCGGGTTGCCGGCGGCCGAACGTGCGTGATCCAGGTCATAGAAGACCTTGCCGCTACATATTGAGATACGTCGTACTTTAGAACGATCAGTGATCGACGCGTCATCGATCACCGAATGGAAACCGCCCGACTCAAGCTCGGACATTTCTGAAGTCGCCGCGGGTAAGCGCAAAAGACTCTTCGGCGTCATTACGATCAACGGCCGAACGATGTCCTGCCTGACCTGCCGCCGCAATAAGTGGAAATATTGAGCAGGTGTCGTTGGGTAACAAACCTGCATATTGTTTTCTGCACATAACTGAAGATATCGTTCGAGCCGTGCCGACGAGTGCTCGGGCCCCTGGCCTTCGAACCCGTGCGGCAAAAGCATTACCAACGGCGAATGCTGCTGCCATTTGTCCTCTGAGGATGAAATGTACTGGTCGATCATGATCTGTGCCCCGTTTGAAAAGTCACCGAACTGAGCTTCCCACGCGACGAGATGATTTTGCGACAAAACCGAATAGCCGTATTCGAAACCCAGCACGCCATACTCCGACAGCGAACTGTCGAATATATACGCACGTGCATTTGGGTCGGTGACGCTGCGGAGTTCGTTGAGCGGAGCCCAACGGTCGCCGGTCATCGTGTCGTACATATTGGCGTGCCGTTGCGAAAACGTGCCGCGGCCGGAATCCTGACCGCTGAACCGAACAGAAGAGCCCTCGAGCACTAGCGAGCCGATCGCCATCAGTTCGCCAAATGCCCAGTCCATCGGCACCTCGCCCTCGCCCATTTTGGCACGGCGGGCAAGTTGGCCGACCATTTTCGGGTTGACGCTAAAGCCTTCGGGGACGAGCGAGATCTTGTCGGCAACGGTCTTTAGCACCTCGGCAGCAACGCCCGTTTCGAGCACGTTTGAACCGTCATCATCGACGGGCGGCGGGGCGAGCGTGGCTTTTGCCGGCTTTTCGGCAGCGATATTCTTAGCCCGAGCCAGAACGCCCTCGTATTTTTCGACGACCTTTCCGGTCATTTCCGTCAGATCGTCATCGGTGATCACGCCTTCGCGGATAAGCTGTTGAGCATACAGATGACGTGTACCCGGATGAGCTTTCACGCGGGCATACATCACCGGTTGCGTGTAACTCGGCTCGTCGCCTTCGTTATGGCCGAGACGCCGAAACCCGATCAGGTCGAGCACGACGTCGAGGTTAAATTCGCGGCGATAGTCGAGGGCGATCTGGATCACACGGTATGCAGCCTCGGGGGCATCAGCATTAATGTGAAAGACCGGCGTTTGCGTAACGTGAGCCGCATCCGTCGAATAGACGGAACTTCGGCTTAGTCCGGGCGACGTCGTAAATCCGATCTGATTATTGATGACCAGGTGGATCGTGCCGCCGGTCCGATAGCCCGGTAGGCTGGCGAGTTGGAGCGTTTCCATTACGACGCCCTGACCGGCAAATGCGGCATCGCCGTGCAGCAGTAACGGCATAACCATATCGTGAGTCTCTTCACGCGTACGGCCGGATCCCTCGTACAGTTTGTCCTGGCGTGCCCGGGCCATTCCCTCCACGACCGGATCGACGGTCTCGAGGTGGCTCGGATTACACGAAAGCTGGATATGAAGATCACGGCCGGCCTTGGTCTTTCTGAGCCCAACTGCGCCCTGGTGATACTTAACGTCGCCTTCGTCGGCGGGGAAGTCGGGATGCGATGTTCCCTCAAATACGGTGAAAATACGCTCGGCCATATCGCCCGTATCCGGGTCGCCGACGATATTGGCAAGCACGTTGAGGCGTCCGCGATGGGCCATTCCCATATAGATCTCATCGACGCCGCGGGCTGACGCACCCTCGATCAGTTGATCGAGCATCGGTATAACAGTCTCGCAACCCTCAAGCGAAAAGCGCTTTTGTCCAAGATATTTTTTATGCAGAAACTGCTCGAACTGCTCGGCCTCGATAAGCTTTTGGAGCAATTCCTTTTTGGTCTCGGCGGAGAGTGGTTTGGTGTCGACAAATTTCTCGCGAACCTGACGGCGGATCCAGTCCTTCTGCTCGTCACTCCTGAGGTGGCGATATTCGACGCCCACCTTGCCGCAATACGCTCGGCGAAGTATGTCCAAAATGCGGCGAAGTGTCGCGGTTTGCTCACCGTGCAGACCACCGGTAATAAATTCGCGGTCGAGGTCCCATATCGTCAGGCCGAAATTTTCGAGGTCCAATTCCGGCGTGTAATGGGTTGTCATATTTAGCGGATCGACGTCAGCCAACATATGGCCGCGGACCCGATAGTCATTGATCAACTGCAACACGTTCGCCTGTTTCTCGACCTTTGCCTGTTCGCCGCCGAATAGCGATGGGTTATAGTCATCGACCCAGCGGAGCGGCGGAAAACGGATCTCGAAATCCGCAAAGATCTCGTCGTAAAATCCGTGCTGTCCTTTCAGATACTCGTTGATCCGAGCCAGGAACATACCGCTCTCGGCACCCTGTATGACACGGTGGTCATAGGTATTAGTGATCGTGACCGTCTTGCTGATGCCCAGTGCCGAGATCGTCCCCGCGGTCATCGCCTGGTACTCCGGCGGATGCTCGATCGCACCGGTCGCGATGATCGCACTCTGCCCTGACATCAGTCGCGGATTGGATGCGGCGGTGCCGATCGTGCCGGGATTGGTCAGGGAGATTGTCGTTCCCTGAAAATCAGCGATCTCGAGTTTACCGTCACGAGCCTTTTTGACCTGAGCGTTGTAGGCTGCATAAAAAGCGGTGAAGCTCATCTTATCGGCGCCCTTGATATTGGGTACGAGCAAAGTGCGTGAGCCGTCCTTTTTCTCGATGTCGATAGCGATCCCGAGGTTTACATCCTGATGTTCTAGGCGCGAAGCGATGCCATCGACCATTCCAAAACCGACATTCATATTCGGATATGATTTGATCGCCGAGACTATCGCCCAAGCGATGATGTGTGTAAACGAGACCTTACCTCGCAACCCTGTCGAAAGATGGTCATTGATGATACGGCGATTCTCCTCGAGGATCTTGACCGGGATCGTGCGAAAACTCGTCGCCGTTGGAACGGTCAGACTGCTCTCCATATTTTCGACGATCTTTTTAGCTGGACCAGTAATGGCGCGAGTCGTGGTATCCGCTGAGAGCGGCACGACAACCGGCGGTTTTGGGGTTGTGGCCACCTCAGCGATCGGAGCCGCGACAACGCTTGGTTTTGGTGCGGCAGAAGCGGCATCGGCTGGAGTTTTACCATTCAGCAGATCGCCGAAATAGTCTTGCCACGCATCGTCAACTAGCTTCGGATCACTCCGATATCGTTCCAAAAGGCCTTCGACATACGTTGCGTTCGAACCAAAATTCTCTTGTATAAATGTAGATAGATCGTTATTTTCCTTCACGGTATTATCACTTTCCTTGCAAAAAATAGCCTAACTTTCAAGTCTATCGCAATTGGGCCGAAAAATGTAGTTTCTCTTATTTTCGGAGGGCGGCAGGTATAGGATTGCGAATCAGCATTGATATTTTGATCGGCACGACACGCTTAAAAGTCATTCCAAACTTTCTAAACCGGCCAAACACGAACACCGTGCCCGTTATTTTCCACTGATCTTTTGACGAGACGAACTCCCGGTAGGCAGCCTTTGCCAGGTTAAAGGTTCCAACCTTTAGCCGGATCGGCGCCGGAAGTTTGATGCGTTGGTCTTTAGAAAATGAAAAAGATTGCCGATACTCATCCGCTTCGACGCTGATACCATTGACGCTGAGATCGTTGAAGGTGAGAAAGTCGACAGTTCCACTCTGGGCAAGGGCGATGAAGGTGCCGTCGACGTCGACTGTTACGCCGCTTAGTCCAACATCTACGACGGTCGGCGTGCTGACAGTGACCGCGGCGTCCAGGCCGTCGGCTTCTTGCGACTCTGCACCGCCATCCACATTTACCTTTGCAATATGAACCTTGTATCCGCGTATCTTTTTGGGGAACTCCTGCGCAGGCACGACTAGCGTGAACGCAAATAATGCGAACGTCACGGAAATTGCCAAAAGGTATCGGCGGGGCATCATTTTGCTGATGAGCGTGATCTGGTGCGAGTGGGCTTGGGGTTGTCGGCCGCGGCCGATACGTCGCTTTCGGGTGCCTCACTGCCGTTCGACGCGGTGTCGAGATCTTGTTTTATACCGTCGAGAATACCGTTGATAAACTGGGTGGCCTCATAGGTCGAAAACCGTCGGGCGATCTCGAGAGCTTCATTAATAACGACCGTGTGAGGCGTGTCGGTATAGAGAAATTCAAACACGGCCAAACGCAGAACATTTCGGTCAACGATCGCCATTCGCTCGATGCGCCAGTGCTCGGCACGCGTTCGGATGCGGTCATCGATCGCTTCCAGGTTGTCGATCGTTCCTAATGCCAATTTGTCGGCAAAGGTTCGTGCAGGCGTAACTGCCACGATCATTTCGTCGATCGACGGCAGCGTTTTAGCAGAAAGGCCGTTTAGAACTATTTCGACCTTAGCGGAAAGATCCTTGATCTCACGGTGTTCATCCTTGAAGAAATTGGTTCTGTCCAATGTCTCAATATGAGTAAAATCGATGACAAGTCGTTCAAAGTTGGTTCTGATGTTTTCAACGACCACCTTTACGTCTTCCGAATCCGGCGCGTCGTTATTGGCGATCGAGTCCCGAAGCTTGCCGTAAGTCTTTCGCAAAAGGCTGTTCAGATTGTCCAGATATTTGAGTTTTGTTGCCCGTGAGCTCTCGCGATCAAGATTGTCCGCACGCCTGAGCAATATTCGGATCTGGTCAAACAGTTTTCCGAGATCGTCGGCACCGGTCGTGACCTTTCTGAGCAGGTCATTTGCACCTTTGTGAAATTGCTCCAACCCGAGCTCTGCCCAATAATCACCGGAGGTAAAGCGAACCTGCCGGACCAGATCATACGCAAATAGCATATGCAGCGAACATTCGCGGGCTTTATGTCGGGTTCCCGAACTCTTTTCAACTTTTTCAAACGACATTCGGAATCACCTTATCTTCGGTAGCAAACATCTGTTCGCGACCGGCAAACTCGCGGCTTAGTTCTGCCATCTCGATCGCCGAGAGGGCAGCTTCGTAACCTTTATTATCTTCTTTTTTGCCCGAACGAGCGACCGCCTGTTCGGTATTGTCGGCTGTTATAACGCCAAAGAGAACCGGGATGCCTGTGTTGAGAGCGGCCTGCATAATGCCGGCTGCGGCCTGTCCGGCTACGTAATCAAAATGTGGTGTGTCGCCCCGAATGACCACCCCAAGAGCGATCACCGCGTCAAAGTCGCCTGATTCTGCGGCCATCTGACACGCCATCGGCAACTCAAAGGCTCCGGGCACCCAAAAAGTTTCAACGTCACCCATATCAGCTCCCGCGCCGCTGAGGGCCTCAATCGCCCCTTCGGCGAGCCTTGAGGTGAGTTCGTGATTCCATCGGCTGACGACTATCGCAAAGCGGCGGCCGGCGGCGGTGAATGGTGCTCGTTTAAGTTCCGTTTTCAATTTGTGTTACCCAAATGCGACAATTCCGCATACTAGAGTATAGAGAACGCTATACGAGATTGCCAAGATAGAACGCGGACTTTTGCTTTTAGCCCCGATTCACCGAATAATAGCCCAAGAAAATGTCGCGCCACATCATCGAAACCGAAGAAACGCTGATCATCGAAACGCCCGAGCGTGTACCGCTCGAGTTTGCCCTGGCGTCGATCGGTAACCGATTCTTGGCGGTGGCTATCGATCATTTCATTCAATATTTATCGATTTTTATTGTCGCTTGGGTTCTGTTCGCTCTGGCCGGGATGAGTGCGAGCGATGTCGTCGATTCACCGGACAAGATGTTCAGCGAGATGCCCAAGTGGACGATCGCGATCACAATACTCGGCCTTTTTCTGATATTTGCCGGTTATTTTATCTTTTTTGAGTGGTTGTTAAATGGCCAGACGCCGGGCAAAAAGCTTATGAAGCTTCGCGTGATCCGTGAGGATGGCCGCCCCATCACACTATGGGAGGCGATCGCCCGTAACCTTTTGCGGATCGGCGATGCCGTGCCGGGCTTTATCATTCCGGTTTATTCGATCGGGCTGATCACGATCTTTTTGAGCAATCGCGATCAGCGCCTCGGTGATATCTTTGCCGGGACGGTCGTTATCCGCGAGCGTGCGGACGAAGCACCGACATTTGCACAGACATTCTCAAATCCGGTCAGCGATACGGCATTTAGCCGCGTGCAGAAACGACTGGAGTTTCAGGCCGACATCGACCTGGTGAGCGAAGTCGAGATCGAGGTTGTCGAGAGCTTTCTGCGCCGCCGCTGGGACCTCACCGACAAGCAGCGTATCTGGATGGCGTGGCGTGTAGCACTGCCGCTGATGTATAAGCTCAAGCCGAATTACGACATCACTGAATTTACATACGAGGGATTTCTCGAGGAACTGCTCCACCGTTACCACGCAAGACGGAAATTTCTAAACTAGAGTTTGGTTAATACCAGAGTTTTTGTAATAATTTTGCACGTCGTCCGTGTAAATCGATTTCCTGCCGCGGGTCGCTTAATACCAACGTGAAACGAAATATTTTAATAACCGGTGGTGCCGGATTTATTGGCTCGCATCTGGTCGACCGTCTGCTCGCGGAAGGCGATTGGAAAATTACTGTCGTTGATGACTTTAACGGCTTTTACTCGCCGGACATCAAGCGGGCGAACATAGCTGAGCATCTTGGGCGTGCAAATTACCGAATGGTCGAGGCTGATATTCGCGATGCCGCCGCACTTGCGGAGGTTTTTTCCGAAAGTGTGTTTGACGTCATCGTTCACCTCGCCGCGAGGGCGGGAGTGCGTCCGTCCCTGGCCGAACCTAAGCTGTATGCCGAGACCAATATAAACGGTACGCTCAACCTGCTGGAACTCGCTCGTGTCCACAGCGTAAAACAATTTGTATTTGCTTCGTCGTCGAGCGTTTACGGCATCAATTGCAAAATGCCGTTTGCAGAGGACGACCGAATTCATCAGCCTATCTCGCCATACGCCGCGACCAAGGCGGCGGGCGAATTGCTCTGTCATACGTATTCACATTTGCACGATATACGAACTGTCTGCCTCCGGTTTTTTACCGTATATGGTGCACGGCAACGCCCTGACCTCGCGATCCATAAATTTGCCAAGCTGATCTCTGACGGCAGGCCGATCCAGATGTTTGGCGATGGCACCACACGGCGTGATTACACATATATCGACGACATCATACAGGGCGTCCGGGCGTCGATCGACTATGACGCCTCGATGCACGAAGTCTTTAACCTCGGCGAATCGCAAACTATTGAGCTGAAGGAACTTATTGCGTTAATTGAAAGGGCACTCGACACCAAGGCCGTCATCGACCATCAGCCAATGCAGCCCGGCGACGTGCCCTGTACATACGCCGATATTTCAAAAGCCCGTGAACTGCTCGCCTACAACCCAACGACCAAGATCGCCGACGGCATACCAAAATTTGTTGAATGGTTTTGTGGGACGAAATAGCAAGATCTGTATTTGGGTCGACGTATAGCTGACTACATTCAGTGTCGGTCCTCAACGATCTTTGAAGTTTACTGTCGGAAATGTGCAACATCAATCGCCTGCAACTCAGAACACGTGCCGGTCGTGGCTGGCCGCAACTTGCTAACTCCATCCAAAAACTCGCTTCATCGAGGGCAACAGCCAGTGGGTAGCAACAACGCTGTGAAAAAACTGTTCGTGCTCTACCTCAACCCGTGCCATATCGAGGAGGTCAGCGACGCAATCGTCCATTCCTAATTCATCCGCAAATTTTGCGGCGTCCTCGTACTCGACCGAGTTCTGGCTTTCGAGACGGCCGGCGAAATACATCGGCATAAACCACCCCGAGAGGAAGCAGGTCGCTCCAAGCGTGCGGCCGATCGTCCAGAATATCTTTTCTCGTAAAGGTCTTGGGTTGGCACCGAGCTTATCAAGCCATTCGGCAACACGTCCGCGATGATCCCATTCCTCGGCCTCGATCTCACGAATGCGGTCTTTCTCGCGCGAGTCCTTCAGCGATTTCCAATGCCCGCGATATGCATATGCTGCCGCACACTCACCGGCGTGAGCGTTTTGCAGAATGCGGATAAGGCTCGCTCGAGCATTTACCGGCATTATTGGTTCGCGGCGGGCGAAACCGTCTTGTCGTAAGCGGCAAGCAGATCAGTCACAAGAATGCCGTTGATCGTCATACCGTCGATGTTGGTGTCGTCGATCGAAACGTTGCTGAGATCGGCGTTTGCGATCTTTGAGTTTGCAAAAGATACGTCTGCGAAATCAACATTTTGCATATTCACATCACTGAAATGCGACCCGCTGAGATCGACATCATTAAATGTTGCTCCAGCAAGAGAAACGTCCGCAAAAGTGGCTCTCTCGAGCGAGGTGTGTTCGAATTTCGGTGTTTCTGACATATTTGGTCCTCCGGGTTGCCCAAGCCAAAATGGATGGCCGCTCGGACAAGCGTCTCAGACACTCTTGTTTTTTTCGTCAAAGATCATCGGTTCCCACAATTCGATCTTGTTGCCGTCCGGGTCCATGATCCAGGCAAATTTACCGTTTTCGTGGGATTCGGGGCCTTGGATGATCTCGATACCGCCGCTTGTGAGTTGCTCGATCATTTCGTCCATATTATCGACGCGGTAGTTGATCATAAACGAAGATTCACTCGGAGCAAACCATTTGGTGTCATTTGCCGCGGTGCTCCAGACAGTAAGGCCGCCGTCCTCGGCGGTGTCGTCCGCCCATCTGAGGATTGTACCGCCCCAACTCTCCATCGGCATCCCGAGGTGTTTGTTGTACCACTCCGCAAGTGCCTTATTGTCGTCCTTTCCCTTAAAAAACACGCCACCAATCCCTGTGATCTTTGCCATAAATTTTCACCTTATGTCTATATTAACGTCTAAATAAATGTGGGTGCCCGCCTTGAACTAAGGTTTTCGTATCTTTGGCGGACGTACAGGGTTCAAGTCATCGATCGTGATTTCTCTTTCCGTATTGTCTACAAAATTAACGGAGATCTGATCGATCTCTGCTTTGTGAAGAGCGTCGATCAGCTTTTCAAGATCCTCGACATAGATATTTTCTTTGTTGTAAAAAGCTATGTCGGCTTCGCTTGCCGGTATATTTACTCGTTTATCGACTTCATTTTTCCCTTCTAGAAAGACTCCTTGGTCCGCACGCATTTTGAATATTGAGCGAAGCTGCGTAACTAGTTCACTGACTCCTTGTTTAGCCTCGCTATTCAGCGTGGCCATCAAAGGCGACTTGCCGTCCGCTCCGCTTCCAACGACCTTTATCGACAAAAATAGCGGGTTTGGCTTTTCATTATCAGAAAGTTTTTCGACAAATTGCACATTCTTTCCGGTAAGATTTGTTTTCAAAATTTCTTTGGTAATTTTCGTAGTTTTCGAAACGGTCGCTTTTGGCTGAGCATTTTTCGAATCAGGCTGTGCTGACGCGCAGCCAAAGCCAAATGCAATGATGGTTATCAAAAGCAGAAAAATTGTTACAAAGTTTCGATTTTTCATATTTTTCCTTTTTGCTCTCGTCGTGGACTTCTACTGAGAAATGCAAACTACCTAATAAAATGGGTCACCGCTGATAATACGGCAAACTCTGCGTATTATCAATGGTTTTTGTTATGTGAAATTTAGTGCGGACGGATCGCGGACCGCTATTACAATTGGGGCTTTGCGTCGAGAGAGTCGTTGACCACCGAGGCCATCGTTGACATTCGGTTCATCAGGGTGACGTGGGTTGTGTCGGGTGTGCTGGTGACTCTCGATGCTGAGCCTAATGGCTATACTCACAATTAAATTGTGCGTAATTCGATCTATTTCAATCCCAACTTATCGCATGTTATTGACCTGGCACCCCATCCGTGATCGATCAATGTTTGACCGTAAGTTCCACCGCCGGCGTACTCCTGGTAAAGCCCGAAGGGTTCGTAGAAACAAGTAGCACTCTGGATATTGCGAACGAAGACGATGTAGGTCTGACTAAATTTTCGGTATTTTGGTATGCCCAGGTCATTTTTGGTGATCAGCCACGCCCCGGGCGACGCCGGGGCGGCATAGAACTTTACGACGTTCAGATTTGATCCGCCACCGCTAGAGAATGAATTTACGTACATACTCTTTAGGACAGGCTCAGTAAATCCGGGAGCTACCGGATTCGATCTCATCGCCCACTCTTGAGGAAGCGGCTCATTTGCCCTTATAGCTCTCGCCGAACGATCAGCAAACTCGCTCACTAATCTTTCACCATTTACACTTATAGCCTTGTAATCACTCCCGCGAAATGTAAATGAAAATTCACCGCTGACCTTCGACCAAGACGATGCGGGCGTCGGATCTCCTCGAAAGTCAGCACCTCGAGCGCTGATCTGCACGCCCATTTTGTAGGTTCCTTCGTCGGCTTTTTGGAGAAAATCGTAGATCATTTGAGCCGGCTTATTTTCACCGTCGTAGATCACGGTCGCAGCTTTGTCCGGAGCAGGCAGCAGATCGAAATCGAGATAAGTCTTGTCGAGATCACTCTCGCTGACAACAACGTAATTAGGAAGATGACTCAATTTAGTTGATGCCCCGTTCGCGAGATAATAGACGCTCAGCGGGACAGAATATCCGTCGATACCAGCAACAGGCGACCCTTTTTCAACCTTTTTCGGCGGGGCAGGATTAAGAACTGTTCGCACCGTTCCACTTTTGAGAACCAGCCGGGCGTAAATAAATTCATTTGACGAAAATGACGCTTTGCTCCCGGCGGTGCCGCCGCCGGCAAACGGCTGATCGGAGAAATAGACGGTGCCAAGCGAGTCCTGACGATTGGCGAGGGCGTTTGAAACGCCGAGAGATAGTATGAAAAGTGCTACGAAGGTCGTGACTAGTTTCTTCATTATTGATTTTTCCTATGTGTTCCTTGTTTTTGTCGTTCAGACGATACTACTCTCTTTTGTTTCTGTGGTACGGTTCCTAACTCGCTATTCGTCATGAGCTGTGTCCGGTCGGCGTTGGGCAACGTGCCAGAGGACACCGGAAGGGTCAATAACGTAGGCGATCCGTAATCCCCACGGCTGGTTCGCCGGTGGTTTAGGTTCGGTTACGCCGAACACCTTGGGCAGATCGAGTGACTCAATATGCACCCACCACGCGTCGAGATCATCGACCATAAGCTGCATCATAAAGTTTTCCGCCCAGTCCTTCTGGAAATATTTCTGGAGAATGAAGCTGCTCGCACCGAGACGAAAGATCGCCACCTCGTCGCTATCCAGCACCATTGTAAATCCCAACGTTTCATAAAAGCGCTTGGACAGGTCAAAGTCTCTCGCCGGCACAAAAGGCCGGACGATCTCCGTTCCAGTTGGGACTGATTTATTCATAGGAGTTCACTCCTAAGAGGTCTAACGACTGAAGTGACGTGAGGTGATGAGGCATTATTTCCATGTCACAACATAGTCATATTTTACTCTTCCATTCCTATAGGCCTTTAGCCAATTGGCTTTCACAATTCTGACAATTGGTCGTTCTTGTCCTAGATTTGTGTAATCGTCGGGACGAAAGTAGAAACCGTCTTTTATACACGCACCTAATTCGCTTTCGCCTCTTGGACAATTCTTATCATTGTCATCTAAATTTTTGGAAATATGAATCAAGATATCAAGACAAACGTGACCGACGGGAACTTTCGGGTAGGGTTTTCCCGAAACGTAGCCGCCGATAAATATTGCAGAAGTATCGCGTGTATCGTCTAAACATCCAATCAGAAGCGGAATTGCTTTACCTTTTAAAGCAACAATATCTCGGACTTCTTTTCTAGGCGGAATAACTTCGCCACCATTTTGTTGGTACAATGCCAAAACCGTCGCATCGTGTGCTCCGTCTTCTCCATAAGTTACGAGTTCCGGTGCATTAACTAAAGCATCAATCAAATTTTCGGTTGAAGGAGTTGAAGTCTTCGCGGAACTCACAATAGGTGACTCAGAAGGCGCGGGACTAACAGTCTGGATTTGCATCTGCGACGTTGTAGAACAAGAAGCCAATGCTAGCAACGAAAAGGCTAAAAATAACGTTCTCATAATTCAAACTGTCAGAGTTCAATCGAAAGCATCGAACCACTAATTAACACTGGTAACCGTTGATAATACCGCAAAGTATGGGTACTATCAACTGCTTTTTGTTGCGATCCTCTGCTGAAATTGTATCGACGGTCAAATAGTAGAATGTCTTACTTCGGCGGCTTAGCATCGAGGAAGTCGGTGACCATTGGCACGATAACGGACATCTTGTTCATCAGCGTGACGTGGGTTGTGTTGGGGATGATGGCGAGTCTTGATTCGGATCGCGGAAACATGTCGCCGTGTATATAGCCGCCGCCCTTGAGGCGGTACATTTCTTCAATGTGATCGAACCTTACACCGTCGGCGTCGCCGTTGATGAAAAAGAACGGAGCTTTGGTGGCTTTGAGTTTCTCGGAGCCAAAGTCGTATGGCCTGATGGCCGCAGCTTTGATGTGATTGAAGAAATCGGGGAATGAGTTCGGCACGGGGTTTAGTACTTCACGCTCGGTTTCGGCGGGCGTGCCCTTCATCATCTCCACGTTGAAGTTTGGCCAAAAGTCGTTTGCTTCCTTGACCCATCCGTCGCGGCGGAGCGGGGCTGAGATGATGACAACCTTTCGCACTTTGTCCGGATGGAGGATCGCAAACTCCATCGCGACACCGCCGCCCAAGCTGTAACCCATAACGTCCGCTTTAGGGACCTTAAGATAATCCATCAGCCCTGCCACATCGCCCGCGAGGTTTTCATAAGTAATGTCGCGTTTGATGTCGGCAGTTCGCCCGTGGCCCTGCATATCGACGGCGATTACTTTCCGTGTCTTAGCAAGCTCGTTGATCCAAACGCTCCAGTCGCCCGATATCGCCATAAACGCCCCATGCAGCAGCACCAGCGGCTCGCCCTCCCCACGTATCTCGTAATACATCTTGAGCCCATTCACCGGCGCATAGCCCGTAACCGGTTTCTGTTGCTGCCCTAACGCGACTCCGGAAACGAACACCGTCAGGAGCACGGCGGTGAAAAAAAACATTGTCTTCGAGTTATGTTTTCGTTTCATAAATTGTAATGCGGTCTAGGGCTACTTTTTCATGAAGGCCGAGATTCCGTCTAGGAACATTTGAACTGAAAGTATTACGAGCAGCATTCCCATCAGACGCTCCATTGCGATGAGGCCGCGTTGCTTCAATAGTTTGAGCAGATAGGGTGCAGAGATGAGTATCGCCGCACTCACCGCCCACGCGATCGAAACTGCGCCGAGGAGACCGGCTGTTCCCAGATTACTCGACTGTTTTAACAACAAGATCGAAGCGAGCACGGAAGGCCCGGCGACCAGCGGGACCGCGAGCGGAACGAGAAAAGGTTCACCTTCCGGTGTTTCGCCAACGAGGCCGCCCTCGACCGGGAAGATCATACGAATGGCGATAATGAAAAGAATTATCCCGCCCGCGATGCTAATTGATTCCTGTCGCAGCCCGAGAAGCTGGAGAATGTATCCACCGAGAAAAAGGAACAGAAGAAGTATGCCGAGAGCGAGCAGCAGTTCGCGGATCAAAACCGGCCGACGCCGCTCCGTCGGGACGTCTTTGAGCACCGCAAGGAACGGCGGTATGTTCCCTATCGGATCCATGATCAGAAACAACGTCAAAGCGGCGAACAGTATTTCCATATTGCACCATATTACACGAATCGCCTTTAGTTAGTTATCCTCCTCTATCTGCGGTGCTCCGGTCTTAACGTCGCCGTCGCGTTCGTAGGTTATGCAGATGATACCTTTTGGGGCGATCTGGCTGCTGGTTACCTTGAAGGCGGCGGGGATGTTGCCGTCCTGGAACAGGCGTTTGCCGGGACCGAGGGTGATCGGGATTATCATTAGCTCCATCGCGTCGATGAGATCGTTTTTGAAGAGCGTCTGACACAGATTTGCGCTGCCCATTACGTATATGTCCGGGCCGTCCTGAGCTTTGAGCTCGCGGACCTTTTCGGCGATGTCGCCGCCCAAAAAGACGCTCGGCTGCCAATCGCTTGAGTCACGAGTATTCGAGGCGACGTACTTTGTCGCGGTCATGACGTTCGGCCAGAAGTTCGAGTGCGTCGGCCAATATTGCTCGAACACATCAAAGGTCTTTCGCCCCAACAGCAGATCGACAGGCTTAGCCAGCCGCTCCTGCACCACCGCTCCCGTCACCTCGTCCGCAAACGGAAAAAACCACCCGCCATGCTTAAACCCGTCGCCGTCATTTTCCTCATTCTGTATGACGCCATCGATCGTCATGAATTCAGCTACAATTAGTTTTCTCATGTTTTCCTTTTCTAAAGCTGATGTTTGGGCACTTCAATTCTTTATTTCTTCCCAACTCAATTTTCCAAGTTGAATTTCTAAAATCTCCAAGGCGTTCGCTAAGGTTTGCCAATACATTTCATCGATGATCTTGTCTTTAGAGTCTATTGAACGCACGAAGACACCCCCGTCGTCCGTGTATTTGACGATTTCAAGTCTCTTTGTCTTTCGTCCAGACTTTTTGGGAAGCTCGGCTCGAAATAAACGGGTTTCTTTTCGGTTTCGAAACTCTCTTAAAAGCCCAAAGAACCTTTCGAACGCCTTTTCTTCATCGTCATTTTCCCGCTCAAGAAGCATCCTGCGCCAACCTTTTGTTGACTCGTAGAAGTTCAACTTCATTGCGACCCAATTGTTGAATTCCGCATATGAAGGCTCGGTATTCCTCATGATCTTCTTCCAACCTGCGCTACTCCGATATCCGCCTAGGTAGTTGTAGAGGGCGGTAATCGACTGCGAAGGATCGATATACATCGCGGGGCGTTTGCCAATTGCATCGAGCATTTCATAGAAATCTTCATTCATGATTCGTGCGCTCCCTTCTTATATTCGCTCAGCATCAACTCACCCTTTTCCATTCTTATTCTCAAACCCAAACGCAACCGCCGCTTCGAGGACATCGGTGTTTATATCTTTTAGAGTTTTGAACCTGATGCAATAGCCGGTCACGCTCGCTTTACCGAGGTCTTTGGCGTATGTTTCGGCTAGGTATTTCTTGTCTTCGATACCGAGGATATAGACAGAGATCCCGGTTTTGGTTGCGCTGAGGCCGATCTGGTAGAACTCGCTGACTGTCCCATCGGCGTACTTATGCGGGCGAGATCCATACCCGATATCCGGATCAGTCACGACCTTTCCATCTGCGTTCTTACCGTCGAGAAACCATAATTTGGCAGTCGGATTTATTTGCACGATCATGTCGTGCAACGCCTGCAAATCGGTGCGTTTCGGTTCCGCGTGGCTGGCGATGTATTCGTCGATCTGTTTTTGAACTGTCATATTCGGTCCGATGTTGTCTCAAAACCTAAACGTGCCCTGTTTTTAGACAATATTTAGCCGCAGATAACGCCGATGACGCAGATCTATTTAGGACCTATCTGTATTTATCCTCATCATTTGCGTGATCTGCGGTCAAGATCATCTCACTATTTACAACCTCATCGCTGTTCCGACAAGGTAGCCAACAGGTCTTCGAGCTGGCCGAGTGTGGCGGTGAAACCTTCCTTGAATCCCATCGCGACCATCCGCTCGAGGCGTTCGAGCGATTCGTTATAGATCGAGACGTGAACGGTCGTCGTGCCGTCTTGCTCGGTGAAGTTCAAATCCCAATCAGAGCCCGGCAGTTCGAGGTTTTCCTCATCGTCCGCAAAGGCACAAAACATCTTGAAGTTGGTCGTCGGAGTAATGGAAGTATATTTCTGCACCTGCCAACGCTCCGCACCTTCGGGCGTGACCATCGCGTAGAATCTGCGACCGCCAACCTCAAAATCCATCGCCTTTGTTCGCGACAGAAACGGTTTCGGTGCCCACCATTGATCGAGCAGTTCCGAGTTTGTGTATGCTTCCCAAACGAGTGTGCGTTCAGCCGCAAACGTTTTCGTGATCGTGACCGTCTTGGTCTCTTTGTTTACTTTAAAATCTAATGGATGATCCATATTCATTCTTTCTCCAAAAATTCCTTGAGCGAGATATTAACAATATGGTCCCAACCTTTCTCAAAATTGTGAATTGCCAATTCCGGCACTTCGCCAGGAAACGTTTCGATCCCCGAATGTGTCAGTTTTAGTCGAGTACTCTCACCATCAGCGAACAGTTCCCACGTGACGTACGAAACACCGCTATAGCCTTCGTATGTCCAAGTGTGCACCAGCTTTTTCTCGAGCACGACCTCGGTGACTTCGCAAACGTGCTTCCACTGTTTACCGGCTTCGTCGCCGGCGAGGAACTCGAACTTGAATCCGACCTCAGGGCGAAATTCCGCGAGGTCGAAGTACCACTGCTTCATCAGGTCATTTTCCGTCAGGGCTCGCCAAACTGTGTGATTGTCTGCCGCAAAAACCCTATCTACAATTACATTTTTTTCACTCATATTTGTTCACTTTTCATCTTCGCCAATTCGTCGTCGAGCCGCGTGTAGCTTGTCTCCATGCCGTCGGTCATACCGGTTTCAAGGGCGGCATCGCGGTCGGCCTGCGAGGCAAACTTGATCGTGGTCGCGACGTTTGTGATGCCGTCGATCTCGTCGAACGTCACGGTGATGATCGATGGTTCGCCGCCCATTGAAACGCCCATGTTGCCCGGGTCGAAGGCTTGCGTATGCACGATCTTGGCGTGCGGAACTACCTCAAGTACGTCGCCGGTGAATCCGAACTCCATGCCGTCTTCATCATTGCGCCAACGCCACTGATACGTGCCGCCGACACGCATATCCATCTCGCAGACCGGCATCGACCAATTAGGCGGACCGGTGCACCAACGACGCAGCAGATCGGGTTCCATGTACGCCCGCCACACCAGAGTGGCAGCGGCATCAAAGCTACGTTTAACTAAAACCTCGGTTTCTGAGGGTAGACTTGCTTCGGCTGGTTTCATTTCATTCGCTCCTGTTTATCCTGTTGTTTCATCTCGGCAAGCAACACATCAAGCTGCTCAAACCTCGATTCCCATATCTTTCGGTACTGCTGCATCCATTTATCGATCTCTTTCATTTTCTCGATCTCGAGCCGGTAGTAAATTTCCCGCCCACGCTGTTCCTGCGTCACCACCTCGCATTCCGTCAATATTCGCAGATGCTTAGAAACCGCTTGTCTTGTCGTATCGAAATTCTCCGCAATCGCGTTCGGCGTCATCGCCTGCAACGCGATCAACGCAATGATCGCACGCCTCGTCGGGTCGGCTATGGCTTGGAAAATATCTCGTTTCATATCGACGAACAGCAGTATGCAACCATTCAGTTGCATATGTCAAGTGCAACCGAATGGTTTCGTAAAATTTAGAATGATAAATGTCGATAGAAACCTTTTGCGGTAGCTGGAGCGGGTCGATCAATCCCAATCATTCTTAAGCAGCAGCTCTTCGATCCGGTAGGCGTGGAGCATCTCGTGCACGAACAAGTGGCGGAACATGATGAACACCGAATAGTGGTCGAACGCCTCGTGGACGGCGGTTTTCTGCCATTCGTCGGGCGTAAGCTGTTTTAGTCGTGTCACGAGAGCGGCACGTTCGCGTACGTATCTGTCTAGACTCTCGTCAAGATCTATTTCGAGCATCGCACCCGCCTCGTCCTCGGCGGAATTCTCTATCGTCTTAATGATCGGTTCCGGCGTGGACAAGATCAGATCGAGCCGCGCTCGAAACGCAATGTCCGACTGCGACAGGTGAATCGCGTGTTCGTAAGCCGACCATTTTGCCGGGCTGGGACGACGCTTCAGTATCTGCGGCGGCACCTCACGGATCAAAGGAATGATCACGCCGGGAGCCATCGCGAGCGCGGAGATCAAGGTGGTTGTATCGCTCATAACATTTTACGATCGCACGAATATTCAGCGAAAGTAGCCAAACATTCAAATAATGTAGCACGACATAATGTTGATGTAGCCCAACATTCAGCGAAAAAACACAAGTTTTCAAAGAAAGTGGACTGCTTTTGCTGCATCGTGACCGGCTTGTAAATGTTCATCGCGTAAATTAATCCCTTCGCGACCAGAGTGCAAGGGTTCGTGAAGAAGTTTAGTAGTTTCGTAAACCACCTTCGGTGCTTCGTGCTGGATTTACGAGCCCAACAGCCCTATTTTTTTGAGCATTAAGACTCAAGGATATGACAGAACCAACCTTCCGTTCTTGTTGAGCTACTAACCTTCTATGAAACTACTATTTGCAGTTCTCTTTTGCGGGCTGATCGTCACTACAACTTTTTCGCAAACCGTCCGTTCGTCTGTCTCTGTTGTCGGCGAAGCCAAAATGAGTATTTCGCCCGATCAGGTCGTCTTCACTTTTGAAGTGGTGACCGCTGACAAGGACTTGGCGGTCGCCAAGCGGACGAACGACACTCGCTCTGCAAAGACGCTAACGGCCGCCAAAGTATTTCAGATCGGTGCGCAGGATATTCAGACGGACAGCTTGACCATTTCGCCGCAGTACACTGGCTCCAAAGACCCTCGCGGGGAGCATGTGCTGATTGGCTACGAGGTGATCAAACGAATCTTTATTACCCTAAAGGAACTCGACAAGATCGACACCTTTCTTTCTAAAGCTATCGAGGCTGGGGTAAACCGCGTCGTTGCTATCAGCATCGAGAACAGCCAGATGCAAAAGTTTCAAGAAGAGGTGAGAGCGATGGCCGTCAAAAACGCCCAGTCCAAAGCCCGAACATACGCCCAACAGCTTGGACAAACCGTCGGCAGAGCTTATGTGATCAGAGAGGACGGTGCAGATTCACCATCTTTCGATACTGGTAGTGGTTCAGGGAGTGGCGACGGTAATGGCATGGGAGCATCCGAGAACGGCAACATCGACACGCCAACAAATCCATTTGTCCGTCAAGTCACCTTTGCTCTTGGCCAGATTGAAATCGAAGAAAAGGTGTATGTGATTTTCGAATTGATTCGTTGAACGTCGCACTCACACTTCACACAACGCAAAACTGGACGACAAGCTTACACTGCCGCCACGCGGTTGAAGACCGTATCCCTTTCCACGGCTTCGAAGCCTGCACGTTCGATCGTTTCGATGATCTCTTGCTTGGTCATTTTGACTTCGCCCGCGGACTCGACGGAGTAGCTGTGGGTGAGCTCGCCGCCGTCGGTGAGGCGTAAGTCGAGGTCGTTGGCGCCGAAGTGGAGTGCGGTCTGGGCGGTGGATTTGTCCGGCATTAGTTCGGTGCTACTCCTAGACTCTGCAGTGCTGACTGAGCCTGCTTATTGTTGGGGTCAAGCTTGAGAACCTTCCTAAATTCGGTTATCGCCTCAGCTTTCTTGCCTAACTCACTGAACATCATTCCGCGAACGAAGTAGATCGCGGGTTCGTTGGGACTGAGCTTGACCGCCGCGTCATGGTCGGCATTAGCGAAGCTCATCATGCCTTTCATACCTTGAGCGTAACCACGAAACGCGAAGCACGCCGCCGCATCGGATTTTAGCCGGATGCATTCAGTCAGAGATTTGATCGCACCATCGTAATCTTTTTCCGAAACCTGTCGCCTGCCTTCGGTAGCAAATGATTCTGCCGTCGGCTGCGGAGGCCGGGGTGTTACCGGTTGCGTTGCAACGGGCGCCGGAGTTGGAGCTAATTTGGCAAGCTGTGTCTTCGCGGTGTAGTTGTTCGGCTCAAGCGCGAGCGCCGCGCGGTAATCGGCGATAGCTTTTGCCCGTTCGCCTTTCTCTGCAAAGAGTGCGGCCCGGAGACTGTACAAATAGGCGCCCGGCTCGAGCGTGATCACCATCGTATAATCCTCGATCGCCGCATCGATATTGCGCTTCGGATTGAAGAATGGCGAGGAATGAACGGTCGCTCGTAGGGAGTAAGCACCGACATGATCAGGGTTAAGCTTTATCGCGGAAGTGAAGTCGGCGATGGCCATATCGTTCTTTTGCTCGAGTGAATAGGTATAGCCACGCTGGTAGTAAGCCTCAGCAAGCTCTCTGGTATTCCCATTTTTTGTCAGGATCTCGACAGCACGATCAAGATCAGGTATGAGCGAAGAGAACCCAGTGCCCATGAAATATCCTCGCAAGCTCGTTCTAACTAGCAGTGCCTCGCCCTTTTTTGGATCAAGTGCAAGAGCCTTATCAAAGTCCGCATATGCTGCCTCGCTGGCTTCCTTCCTAATATTCTTGGAAAGGGCTTCATCCTTGAGAAATGTGTTTCGAGCTCTTCTGTCGTAGATAGATCCTCGCCGGAAGTATATCTCACCGCTAGCAGGTGAACTCGCGACAGCCTTATTCGCATCGGCTATGGCAAGGTCGAAATCGCCTTTGCTCGCATACACATCGGCACGCGCGATCAGGGCGTCGACAGACTTAGGATGCCTACGAATGCATTCCTCCGCTTTCGCAAGAGCCTGAGAGTAGTCCTTGGATTTCTGGGCTGCGGTCGTAGTCTGCTCAACGTCGGCAACACAATGTGGCTTGTTCTGTGCGGCTGTCAAAAGAGAGCCAGAGAGAATAACCGTAAATAAAAAAGATATCCTAATTTGGTTCATCTTGTGAAGCCTCATATTATTCTCACACTCTCTCTACTCGATTGTAGACTGTATCCCTTTCCACTGGCTCAAACCCCGCTCGGTGGATCATTTCGATGATCTCTTGTTTGGACATCTTGACCTCGCCGCCGGATTCGACGGAGTAGCTGTGGGTGACTTCGCCGCCGTCGATGAGGCGTAAGTCCAGGCCGTGCGCCGAAGCTTGCCGAACGTCCTAGTTGGTTTTGTGCTCCCAGATAACCTTCCCCGTTTTGTTTATTAAATAAGACTTTTGCATTCCGGGCTCACTACCGATAAATACCTCGGCCAGGCCGCTGTTAAAATCAGTCCCATATTTGTAGGTTGCAGCGATCACAATCTTGCCGGTTTTATCAATATACCCGGTCTTGTTATTGACCTCCACGGCGGCGAGCCCTTCCTTAAATCCCCTGTAATTTAAGCTGTTTCCGAATCCTGAATATGCAAACCGAGGGCTGATCACCATATTGCCCCTGGTATCGATAAATCCAGATTTGTCACCGATTGCGACTTTTGCTAAACCATCAGAGAACTGAAACGCGGAATCATACCGCGCCGCGATCACGAGCTTTCCGGTTTTGTCGATGTACCCGTTTTTACTATTCATGCCAACTGCGGCCAACCCTTCGCTGAAACTTTCGGCGCTGTCGAACTGCGGCTTGATGACGAACTTGCCGCTCTTGTCAATAAAACCGTATTTGGTTTTATACTCACTGCGTTCGTCGGCGAGCCCTACCAGGTGGCCCTCTAATCGCACGGCGGCCAATCCTTCGCTAAAATCTTCTGCATTTGCAAAGCTAGGCTCAATGACAAAACGCCCCATTTTATCAACGTAGCCGAATTTATCGCCCTTTCGCACCTTTGCCATGCCATCAACAAATCTGGTCCGCTCTTCAATGAACTTGAGCTCTCCGACGAATTCACCGGTTTTATTAATGAACCCTAAAGTCTCTTCGTTGACAATATATTTTTGCGATGGATCAAGGGGTCCTTTTTTTTCAATGTCGGTGCTTTTGATCACTGCCTGCGCCAGTCCGTCATGAAAGAGGCCCGGCGTGAATTCAAACTTTGGTTGAATGACGAACTCGCCAACCATATCAATATAGCCCCACCTACTACCGAGCTTAACAACAGCTAATCCCTCGCTACAGGCTACGTCGTCCTCGGTGGACGCGGAGTCGAATCGCGGGCTGATCACCATCGTGCCGGTCTTATCTATAAAGCCGATCTTTCCATTTTGTCTTACCGGAAAGTAATCTTGGTTCTGTGCGCATGCATTTGCCGTATAGAGAACAAAGGTCAATAGCGAACAGCAAATAAAGGATAAATATTTTTTTTTGAAACGACTCATAATAGATTCCTTAAAGTTAAACGGGCAGCTACCTTGCGTCACATGGCTAACGTGCTGTCCACGCGGTTGTAGACCGTATCTCTTTCCACGGCCTCAAAACCAGCGCGTTGGATCATTTCGATGATCTCTTTCTTGGTCATTTTTACTTCGCCGCCGGACTCTACAGAGTAGCTGTGGGTGAGCTCGCCGCCGTCGGTGATGGTGCCGTCGAGGTCGTTAGCGCCGAAGTGGAGGGCGGTCTGGGCGGTGGCTTTGCCGAGCATGACCCAGTAGGCTTTGATGTGGTCGAAGTTGTCGAGCATCAGCCGTGAGACGGCGATGGTCTTGAGATTGTCGATCGCGTCGGGGCCGGGAAGCGTCGAGAGAGCCGATCCGGGCGGATAGAAGGCGAGCGGGATAAAGCATTGGAAACCGCCGGATTTATCCTGTTGCTCGCGGAGTTGTACAAAGTGGTCGACGCGGTCTTCGATGGTTTCTATGTGGCCGTAGAGCATCGTCGCATTGGTTTTGAGGCCGGCGGCGTGAACCTTGCCGGCGAGTTCGAGCCAACGGGCGGCATCGCACTTATGGTCACAGATCCGGGAACGCGTTGGTTCGGCAAAGATCTCAGCACCGCCACCCGGGCACGAGTCCATTCCCGCGGCGTGCAGTTGGTCTATAACATCCTCGTCTGACATTTTGTAAAAGCGTGCGAAAAAGTCGAGCTCTACCATCGTCAGGGCCTTGAGATGCAAACGTGGAAATTCTTTTTTAAGCGATGAGAACAGGTCGGTGTAGTACGAAAAGGGAAGTTTCGAGTTAAGTCCGCCGACGATGTGGAGTTCGGTCGCACCTTCGGCGACGGCCTCGCGGGCGATCTCTATGCCTTCGTCGATCGAGTGCGTGTAGGCGTCTTCCTGCCGGGCACGGCGGTAAAAGCCGCAGAATTTACAGTCGGCGACGCAGATATTTGTATGATTAAAATGGCGGTTGACGTTGTAATACGTCGTCAAACCGTGCTTTTGCCGGCGAACGGTATCGGCGAGCTTGCCTAGTGCATTGAGGTCGTCGGTCGCAAAGAGTGACAGGCCATCGTCAAACGTCAGCCGCTCGCGGTCCTCGACCTTGTCGGCGATGTCTCGTAATTTTGGATCAAATGAGAACTGCATAAATATATCTTGCCATATTTGGCCGAATTGATAAAAAACCGGCATTTTATGATGCTAGTCATATTTTCGTGTTGCCGTAACCTATAGATTCATTGCATGGCTCAGATATTGAAAATAATGTTCAATTACGGGTCAGCAAGTTTAAGAGCGATTGAAATCAGGGCTAAACAGTCCTATGATAGGCTACCAAACAGATTTACAGTAACGGGAATTTGCCGATGACCTGAGATCAACTCTCGGTTCCGCACCCTATACTTTCGTTAGTTGACGGAGATGAAATGAAAAAACTTTGGATAATACTTTTGACGGTCTTTATTGCTTCGTTCGCGATCCTCGGATGGGTCGGAACGGAGATATTTCGGCAGGCTCCGCCGATCCCGAGTCAGGTTGTTACGTCCGACGGACGCGTAGTGGCTGACGTAGGTTCGGTCACGGACGGCCAGAATGTCTGGCAGGCGATGGGCGGAATGCAGGTTGGCTCGATCTGGGGACACGGTTCATACGTAGCCCCGGATTGGACGGCTGATTATCTGCACCGCGAGTGCATCTTTATACTGAATGCCTGGTCAAACAAGGAGTTCGCGAAGGGATTTGACGCGGCTTCGCCGGATCAGCAAGCCGTGTTAAAAGCGCGGCTCGAAGTGCTGATGCGGACCAATACCTACGATCCGGCGAGTGGTAAGATCACCATCGACCCGGTCAGGGCCGCCGCATTCGAGGATAATCTAAAGCATTATTCCGAGGTCTTTACCGATGGTAATTCGGACTACGCTATCCAACGAAATGCACAATCCGATCCTACAAAATTGCGTCAAATGACGTCATTCTTTTTCTGGACGGCGTGGGCATCCGCGGCAAACCGGCCCGATAATACGATCTCTTACACGAGTAATTTTCCGTCGGAGCCACTCGTTGGCAACGTACCGACCAGTTCGGCGATCGTCTGGACCGGCGTGAGCGTTATTATGCTGATCGCCGGCATCGGTGCAATGGTCTGGTTTTATGCCGGATGGCGAAAGCCGATGGACGAAGTAGGTGCTCCGGATGCGGATCCGCTTATTGGCCAAACGCTGACGCCCTCGCAAAAGGCTACGGTTAAGTACTTTTTGGTGGTGTCACTGCTATTTCTACTGCAGATCGTGATGGGTATAATTACGGCCCACTACGGCGTCGAGGGCGGCGGACTTTACGGCATTCCATTGGCAGATTATCTGCCATACGTCGTTTCGCGTACGTGGCATACACAACTCGGCATATTTTGGATCGCGACGGCGTGGCTCGCTGCGGGGCTTTATCTTGCTCCGTATATCTGCGGTTATGAACCGAAACTGCAAAAGCTCGGCGTTGACGTGCTATTTGGTGCATTACTGGTCGTCGTTCTCGGCTCGATGGCCGGTGAATGGATGAGCGTTATGCACAAACTCGGCACCGGCGACCTTTGGTTCTGGTTCGGCCATCAGGGTTACGAGTATGTCGACCTCGGTCGTGTATGGCAGGCGGCATTGCTTGTCGGGCTGCTGTTGTGGCTGTTCCTGATCGCACGTTCGGCAATACCTGCTCTCAAACACGAGGGCAATAGTAAGTCGCTGATAATGCTATATCTGGCGACGACCGCCGGTATCGCTTTCTTTTACGCACCGGGTTTGTTCTGGGGAATGCGTACGCACCTAACGGAAGTCGAGTACTGGCGTTGGTGGGTCGTGCACCTCTGGGTCGAAGGCTTTTTTGAGGTCTTTGCTACGGTGGTCGTCGCTTTTCTTTTTGCACGGCTAAAGGTCATCAACTCAGATAATGCAGCATACGCCTCGCTTCTGTCCGGAGCGATCTACCTTAGCGGCGGCATTATCGGAACGCTGCACCATTTGTACTTTGCGGGGACACCGACCATCGCTCTGGCATTCGGATCGGTCTTCAGCGCACTCGAGATCGTTCCGCTTGTTTTCGTCGGCTTTGAAGCGTTTGACAACATACGCCATTCGCAGTCGCGGCCGTGGTTGGGACAGTATCAATGGGTAGTGTATTTCTTTGTGGCGGTGGCATTTTGGAATCTGGTCGGAGCCGGCATATTCGGCTTTATGATCAATCCGCCAATCGCTCTCTATTATATGCAGGGGCTGAACACGACGGCGGTACACGCTCACGGATCGCTGTACGGCGTTTATGGCACCCTCGGCCTGGCCCTTTTGTTGTTCTGTATGCGAGCGATGGAACCCGAGCGTAAATGGAATACAAAGTTGTTGGCGTTTTCATTTTGGACGATCAATATAGGCCTTTTGATGGAGATCCTCTTTAGCCTTTTACCGATCGGCCTGTTGCAGACGTATCAATCGGTGTCGAAAGGATACTGGGCCGCACGCGGACCGGAATTTATGCAGACCGATCTGATGCAAGTGCTGCGATGGATGCGACTATTCGGCGACACGGTTTTCGCGATCGGTGCGGTGGCATTTGTATGGTTTGCCCTCAAACTGATGTTGACCAAGGGCGAAAGCGTGAGCGAGGAAGTACATATCTCGCTCACCGGGTACTAGAAAAACTAAAGATGCGGCCGGGGCTTAGTTCTGGCCGCATCTTTTGTACTAACGACAAAGAAGAGTGATATGAAAGATATCGAGAACCGTGAGGATATAGACCTGTTGATGGAGCGGTTTTATTCGCGTGCGACGACCGACGATGTGATCGGCTATATTTTCACGGATATTGCAAAATTGGATCTTGAACATCACCTGCCGGTTATTGGTGACTTTTGGGAAACGATCGTGTTTCAAACCCACGTTTACGTCAAACACGGCCGCAATCCACTCCAGGTTCACGGCGAATTGAATCTAAAGGAGATATTAGTTCCTGAACATTTTGGGCGTTGGCTTGAAATATTTAATGAGACCACCGACGAACTATTTGAGGGAGATAGAGCTGATTTTATAAAGGTGCGGGCCGAAGCAATTGCGGGGCGTATGCTTCATTTCGTTGGAGCCATAAACCGAGGCGAAATTAACTTTCCACGGCCCGCTTAAGTTGGGCGAGGTCACTCACCACGATCTTGCCACGGTCGATTCGGATCAACCCCTTATCAGCAAGCCGACGGATAACGCGGATAGTAGTTTCCGTGGTAAGGCCGGCCATCTTTGCGATATCTTCGCGCCGCAGTTTGATCTTGACAGGCTGATCGAAAATGGTGCCGTCCACAAGCTTAATGATAACGTTGGTTATACGGTGATCCGGTGACGATATCGCGAGGTTTTGGATCATAGCGACCTGATCTCTCATAACGCCGCACATTCGAGCCATTATACCGGCCTGAAACTCCGGATAACTGCTCATAAATCGCAAAAAGTCACTTCGATCTATGAGCATTAATTTGGTCGGCTCCATAGCGATCGCCGTGGCAGGATAACTGCCACCGTCGATCACCGGAGGAATTGCAAATATCTCTCCCGCACCAAATATACCTGCGATCACTTCTTTGCCGGGCTCAAGAAACTTGACCATTTTGATGTTGCCAGAAACTACGATCGGTAAAAATGTCGCACGATCGCCGGCGGCAAATATCTCGGCCCCTCAATATACGAACGGATATGACCGACCGCCTGAATCTCTTTGGTAAGATCTGAACCGCCAATTTGAAGTAATAGATTCATAGCGCCTTCTAACCTTATTCCGCCGGGCGGCAAATTCGTTCGGAGCGAGGTAATTCCGATTTTAACAGACTCATATAGTGATCTGCGAACTACGATCGAGCTTCGGTGATGCGCTTTATGGGAATCTATTGTCGTCGTCGGCAGTGCCTTGCCGTTATATCGCTTTTGATAAATTGGGAAACCCATTGTGACTATTGACATTAAGCGGGTAGAACAATAGAGTGTCGCACAGTGGTTTTTGAAGCTGAAGATAGCGGGAATCGGCTTTCAAACGATTTACCCCACCGGCAAAATACGAGACAAAGGGGAGAGCTTAGACTATGATTCGAATAATTCTGGGTGTGATCGCCGGTTTTCTGGCGTGGTCGATAGTCTGGATCGGTAGCGATCAGGTTATGGTCAGCACGATCGCTTGGTACGGTGAGCACCAGAATGCCTTTGAAAAGGCATTTACAAACAAAGAACCGTTCCAGGCCGATAGCACCGTACTCGCGATGAATATAGTCCGCAGCATTATCACTTCGCTGATGGCGGGCTATCTGACGGCCATTGTTGCGAACGAGAATCGCAGGAGCACAATGATCCTCGGCCTATTGCTTTTACTGTTTGGGGCCGCAGTCGAGATCGCGGCTTGGAATTATCTGCCGGTATGGTATCACGCAGTCTTTCTCGCGCTGCTAATACCTTGCACGATCGTCGGCGGCAAGATCAAGAAGTTCGCCTGAGTTTTGTAAAACGCTCGAGGGCGGTAGGTATCGCAAGCAATGGCTGCCGGCGTGCGAAGGTTCGTCGGTTCAGATCGTCGACCGCCGCCTCGGCCTGATCGAGCAGTTCATCCGGCGGTAGGTCGGCGGCGGACTCGTAGCAGGCGTGCTGAATGCAGGGCAACGGCTTTGCCCGGAGATGAACCAGACAGCCAGTTCCTTTTTCGTAGAGTGGACAAGCATAGGTCTTCAGCGGATCTTCACGTTCATCAAGCCCGTAGCGTTCGATAGAATCCGCTATTCTCTCAATGACGGTTTCGCGCCGTTCGGCCGCCAGCGAATCGAAGACGCCGCCGATCGCCACCGCCTCAAGACGCGAGATACGCACATTTACAAAATGCTCGTCCAGACAACACGCGCCCGGCGTATTGCACGTCAGACAACTCTTGGCGCGGTGTTCAAAATTAGTTCGAACATTCTCCGCAAACCCATTTCTGATCTCCGTCAGCAGTTCGATCGCCTTCTTTTCAGCAAGTATTTTCATTCTTGTCGCCATTTCAATCTATAGTTCGGCGGCACACTTGGTCAAATTGAGGGCTTGTCCGGAGGACGCCGAGTATTAACACAGCTTTTCGAAAGTGCTAATATCATAACTTTATGTACGATCTGGTGTCCGGAGACGCTCGAATTGGTCGGACGAATTCATATAAGACGATGAACAAAAAGCTATTTAAGATATTGATGGTGCTGGCGATAGTGACCGCTACGGCGTTGAGCGTATCTGCTCACGAGATCAGACTGAAAAACGGCGACAGGTTATCCGGAATTGTGGTATCACGGGACCGCGACGGCGTGGTGCTCGAAACTCAATATGCCGGGCGTATCCGGATCGCGATGGAGTATATCGAAACGATCGATATGGAGCGTCCGGTGACAAATATTTCGGCATCGGGTGAGCGGCCCGCGGATACATCGGAGACAAAGAACAAGGTGTCTTCCGCCTCAACTGCCGATCCGGCAAAGGCTACATCGGAGTCGACGATAAAACCAGCGACACCCGCAACGCCGAAACCAAAAGCTCGACTTTTCGGCGGACGGTATATGGGAATCGTCGATGGTTGGGAGGGCAACGCCAATATCGGGTTCAGCTTCACTTCAGGCAACAGTAGCACGTCTACGCTCGCGAGTGGCGTCAGGGCGTCGAAGACCGGACACAGCGACAAACTCACGGTCTATGCCCGAAGCCTTTGGAACAGCAACCGCAACGCTGCCGAGAGTACGACCCAAAATGCAGTGTGGGGCGGATTCAGATATGATCGCGATTTCAACCGAAAACTATTCAGCTTTGGGTCCTGGGATTTTGAACGCGATAGGCCAAAGCGGCTCAATTTCCGTTCAGTCATCGGCGGCGGCCTCGGCAACCATACGATCAAGAACGACCGCACGGAGCTTGACCTTTTGATCGGACTCGCGTGGAATCGGGCGTGGCAGGTCGGGGCGAACACCGACACACCCGAGTCGCTCGGTGCGGCAGCATTCAAACATAAATTTACCGAACGGCTTAAGGTGCAAAATTCATTTACCTTCTATCAGGATCTGACACGGGCCAGCAAGTATCGGATTATCTATGACGCATCGCTTTCGGCTGATATCACTAAGCGGATCGGTTGGTTCATTACGGTCGGAGACCGATTTAATAATCGTCCGTTCGGTGTCACCGAGAAGAACGACTTTCTGCTGACCACCGGCATCAAATGGAATTTCGGTAAGAAAAAGTAGCTTGCATCGATCGGCCTAATGGGGCAAAATTGTATCGTTATTAGAGTTCGAACAGGAGTAAATTAACAATGTTACAAGCGGGAGATGCGGCGCCGGATTTTGTGTCAACTGACCAAAACGGCAATGTGGTTAAACTGTCCGATTTTAGCGGAAAGCGAGTCGTTTTGTATTTTTATCCGAAGGATGATACGCCCGGATGTACCAAAGAAGCTTGCTCGTTTCGCGATGCCGACGACGTTTTTAATGCAAAAGGGATCAAGGTGCTTGGTGTATCGACCGATAGCGAAAAATCTCATCAAAAGTTCATATCAAAATTCCAACTGCCATTTGACCTGCTAGCCGATACCGAAAAGCAGATCGTCGAGGCATACGGCGTTTGGGCTGAAAAAAGTATGTACGGCAAAAAGTATATGGGCACACTGAGAAAGACTTTTTTGATCGATGACGGCAAGATCGTCAAGGTCTTTGACAAGGTCAATGTTGCCGAGCACGCGGATGAGGTGCTTGCCGCGTTTGGGGAAAAATAATCTATGAAAGCTTCATATAAGTTCGTAGCGGCGTTTGCTGCGATGCTCTTGCTCACGGTCGCGGCGTGTCAGCAAACTGTACCGTTCAAAAAGTTTGCAAATGACGACGAGGTGCCCAGGATCACGCTCGCGGACGCTAAAAAGGCGTTTGACGAAGGCAATGCGGTCTTTGTGGACAGCCGTGCCGAACCGTCATTTCAAGTGGAGCATATCGCCGGTGCCATCAATATTGCCTACAGTGGCCAGGCACCAAATTTCGATTCTCTGCCCAAGGGCAAGAAGATCATTGTCTATTGTTCCTGAGGAAAAGAACACACGAGTGCCAGTTTGGCATTCCAAATGAACGAAAAGCAGATCCCGAATGTTTACGCATTACTAGGCGGCACACAAGCCTGGAAAACGGCCGGCTATCCTATGGAAAAGGGTCAGTAAGCTGATCACAATTTGAGTGAAAAGGCGCTTTAAGGAGATTGACTCCTTTTAGCGTCTTTTCGATTTGATCCGAATCTTAGTTTGCCAGCAATTCATCACAGATTCGCCCGGCGGCCTTACCATCCCAGAGCGGCGGGACTTTTGCGTTTTCCGGCTTACGGTCGCCTGCCAAAGCTTCAAATGCAGCCTGCTTGATCTTCTCCGGGTCGGTTCCGACCAGAATATTGGTGCCGAGTTCGATGGTGACCGGTCGCTCGGTGTTTTCGCGGAGCGTCAGGCAAGGAATCCCGAGCACCGTCGTTTCCTCCTGCAGTCCGCCCGAATCGGTCAGCACAAGTTCTGCCCCGCTATACAGCCGCATAAAATCGACGTAGCCAAGCGGGTCGATCAGCCGAATATTTGATGATGAGATACGTTCCAAAAGGCCAAACTCATCGATCTTGGCACGCGTTCGCGGGTGAGCCGGAATTACGATCGGCAACGCTTTGGATATTTCGATCAACGCGTCGATTATGTCTGTGAAAGTATCTCTATCATCTACGTTAGACGGGCGGTGCAGGGTACAGACAGCGTAGCTTTCGCTACCGACGCCGACCGAATCGCGGACATTTGATGCGGCTGCGACCTTCAAATGGTCAAGCAGGGAATCGATCATCACGTTTCCGACAAATCGAATCCTTGATGCCGGAATGCCTTCGGCTAAAAGGTTTTCGTCTGCGTCCTGCGAGGTTGTGAGCAGCAGATCCGAGATCGAATCGGTTAGAATGCGATTGATCTCCTCAGGCATAGAGCGGTCACGCGAACGCAATCCGGCCTCGACGTGAGCAACCTTGACGCCGAGTTTTACTGCGACGAGTGCACAGGCGATGGTCGAATTGACGTCGCCGACCACCACGACCCAATCGGGTTTATGTTCGAGCAGCACGGGCTCAAATTCGGTCATCACCTTGGCGGTCTGAACCGCGTGCGACGCCGAGCCCACACCGAGATAGACGTCCGGTTTGGGCATGCCGAGATCCTCAAAGAATGAATCTGACATCGCCGCATCGTAATGCTGACCGGTGTGCACGATCAAGGGCTCAAATTCACTAGAGCGTCGCTTCATCTCGGCGTAGATCGGAGCGACCTTCATAAAATTGGGCCTGGCACCGACGATGTTTAGAACTTTGATCACCTTGTTTCCGCCAAACACGTCAAGATTTTTTCCATATTTCCTAAAGATAGAGATTTCCACCACTTATGATTTCGATCCGACATTTCTCTTGCTTGCATTCCAGTAATCCGCTCAATATCATTGTCAATGCTGTGCGTTGTTCCAGTGGTTACGACTCTGTAGCCATCCTTTTGTCGGGCGATCCAAAGCGAACCTTGCCCATCATTCGAATTGCGGTAAATCCTGTACTCGTTCTCCTTAGGTTCGCTGACCAGCGTCGGGAATCCCCGTAAAATGTCATCCAGCCCAGGGTCTTGCATTTTCATTTCTTAAATCTCCCATCCCAGAAATTTTACTGAACTACAACCTTACAATTCTAGCCTTACAATTGTCGCGAATTTCAGCGGACAGTGCGTTGCGAGTGTCCACAACCAGCGATGCCAATTCACAAACCTTTGCGTAATCCACGGGCGAATGTTCGGTACAGATGATCACGCAGTCGGCCGCCTGTATCAACTCGTCCGTCAACTCCTGGTTAAAAAGCGGTTCGCCGTCGCCGATCGTGTAGGCGTGGTCAAAAGTGACCTCGGGGACAAACGGGTCGTGATAACTGACTTCGGCTCCGTCGGCCCGCAAAAGGTCAATGATCGATAACGCCGGCGACTCGCGCATATCGTCGATGTCCTTTTTGTAAGCGACGCCGAGGATCAGTATCTTTGATCCGTTGACGGGTTTTTTGACGTCATTAAGAGCGTTGGTGGCAAGTTCGACGACGTAGTTCGGCATTGTCGAATTGACCTGCTCGGCAAGGCTTATGAACTGCGAATCAAATCCGTGCTGTCTGGCTTTCCACGATAGATAATGCGGATCGAGCGGTATGCAGTGACCGCCGATGCCCGGTCCGGGATAAAACGGCATAAAGCCGAACGGCTTGGTCGCGGCCGCTCGTACGACTTCCCAAGTGTCGATGCCGAGGGCGTTGCAGAGCTTAGCCATTTCGTTTGCCATTCCGATATTGATGGCTCTAAACGTGTTTTCCCAGAGCTTGGCCGCCTCAGCGACGCGTGCCGACGAGACGGAAAAGACGTTCTCGACGATCTGGCCATAGAGCATCGCCGCGATCGCCGTCGAATCGGGCGAACAGCCGCCGACCACCTTTGGAATATTGTGCGTCTGATACTGCGGGTTGCCCGGATCGACCCTCTCGGGCGAGAACGCAAGCAGAAAGTCCTCGTCGAGCTTAAAGCCGTTTTCCTCAAACATCGGCTGCAGCACTTCGTCGGTCGTGCCAGGATACGTGGTCGATTCCAGGATAATTAGTTGGCGACGGCGGAGCGATCGTTGGATATCGGCGCCTGCCGTCAGGATATATGACATATCCGGATCCTTGGTCTTTCTCAGCGGCGTCGGGACGCAGATGATGATCACGTCGCACTCGGCAAGCCGGTTAAAGTCGGTCGTGGCCGACAGTTTGCCGGAATCGACGCATTTCCTAAGGTCTTCGTCCGGCACGTCCACGATGTACGAGACGCCGGTGTTGACCTGAGTAGCCTTTTTGTCGTCAACCTCAAATCCGATCGAGTCGTAGCCTTTTAATGCAAATTCCACGATCAACGGCAGGCCGACATAGCCTAGGCCGATGACGCCGATACGGGCACTCCGTTCCGAGATCAGTTGTTCAAATTCGTCTTTGATCATTGTCAGATATTCTATTACGTTCGTTTGGGCTGCGGCGCCGGATGAAATCACTTGGGAAAACGATGCGCCGATGTTCTAAACTATGTTAAGCAGTAATGTTAGTCAAATTTTTCGCGATGTGTGTTAATATTAGCAGGGTTTTTCACGCGGTGCCCTCCAAGTATTTTTAATACAGTCAATAGGTTCTATTCTCCGACTTCTTATGAGTTTTGGGGTACATTCCAATAATCCTGTAGTCCGATCGGTTGTCGAGGGCACAGCACCGCGTCCGGCGTGTGTCGCGGCGTCGCGGGGCATTTTGCCGCTGCCGCAATCGGACCTGCTCGAGATACTTGTCAGTTTCTACGACGGCGATGATGCCGAACTGAAAGAAAATGCCCGCCAGACGCTGAGCACGCAGAGTTCGGTCGCACTCGACGGGACGTTGTCATCGCACGATACGGCACCCGCCGTTCTGGCGTACTTTGTCGCTCAGGAGCATCTGCCGAATGCCGCGTATCAGTCAATAATCCAGAACGCCAATACACCATCCGCCGCGATCGCGGGGTTTGCTCGCAAGACGACCAGTGGCGACCTGCTGGAGTTGATATCGCTCAATCAGCAGTTACTGATCCGTGACCCGAGCATAATCGAAGCGATCATCGGCAATTCGCACCGAACGTCCGAGGCCGATCGGCGTGCCAACGAGACAAAACGCGAGTTTTTCGAAAAGGAGCGCGGTGCCCAGCAGATCGCCAATGAGCTTCGTGCCCAGGGCAAAGAGGCCGCTGCCGAATTTGTCGAAAGTGTCGATATCGCGGACGACGGCGACGATTCCGGCCTGAGTGCCGAGGACGCTCTGTTCCTCGCCCAACACATCGAGGTGCTCGATAAAGACACCGACGACGAATGGCTCCGGCTCGAATTTATCGAGGATCTATACGAGGAAAGCGAGGCACAACGCAAGGCGACGCTCGACAAGATCATCGGTGAACTTAAAAACGAAGAAGATGAGATCGCCGGCGAACGCATCTCGATGATCAATAAGGTTATGCGAATGGGCGTCAAAGATCGCGTCAAACTCGGTATGAAGGGCGACCGCGAAGCCCGCAACATCCTCATTCGCGACCCCAACCGCCTGGTCTCAAGTGCCGTTGTCAACAATCCGCGGATCAGCGAGCAGGAGATCGAAAATATCGCCTCGATGCGCAGCCTTTCCGAAGACGTCCTCCGGCAGATCGCGTCCAACCGTCAATGGTCGCGAAGCTACGGCGTGATGCACTCGCTGGTACGCAATCCGCGAACGCCGATCGCCAATTCGCTGACCATTATGTCGCGGCTGCAGCTGCGAGATCTGACCGCATTGTCAAAGAACCGTAACGTTTCGGACGGAGTTCGGCGGCACGCTGCCAGGCTGCTGTCGGCCCGAACCGGCGGCCGCGGTTAGAAAAACTTCTCACGCCGGCCGGTCTTGATAAATGTACCGGCTATATCGGTCAGAGTATGGCTCGCCGCACCGAGCCATAGGCCCAAAAACGCAAATAATAGAAAAGTTTCACCCAGATAGCTGCGTATGACGTCGCGGATCGTGCCCCAAGCCCGGGCGAGGCCGGCGACGTCGGGCATACCATCGCCGGCAATACCGTTTCGTATCAAGGCGGCCAGATACGCAAGTATCGTTGCCACCCCGAGAAAATAGATAACCCGAAACAATGCTCCAAATAACAGCCCGTGCGAAAAGCGAGAGCGGTGCTTGAAGAAATGACGGTACGGAAACCATATAATCCGAAAGACTGACCAGCGTGAATACGGACGCGAGATCGTGTCGAGGTCGGGCCCGAACATCAGGCCGCCAAACAAGAAAGCCGCACCGACTGTCGCCGCCGCTATCGGCTTACCGACCGCCATATATGTGATCACGGTCGCCGGTACTGACAGTATCACTGTGATCGCGTCGTGTTTTGATCCGCTTGGCATCGCTTAATTCTACCTTATACCTCGAAGAGGGCATCGCTCCAAGATCGCAATCTAATGCGGTCAATAAAACCGCCCAAATCGCAATTAAGGTGTTTCAAATTAATTTCGAGTTTTTGGCGAATTTGAAACAACTTAAGTACTTTGTTTAGCGACTTTAACCCCCGTTTTTGTTTCAAATTAATTTTCTTCCCCTCAGGTTCATCGCTAAATGTGCTCGGAAGTGCTGTAACGTGTGTGTTTGTTGCATTTAGCGGAATTCTGCTGTTTCACAATACAATTCCCGGTATCCGAGTATTGCGATCCATCCGAATTGGGGCAATCTGTGTTCTGCATTCGATATTTCTTAAATGAACATTGGGCATTGCAACGGCCTCGACCGTGCCAAAATTCGTGCCATAAATCGTGCCATTTTTGCACACGCAGTCCGCTTGTAACCCATTGCCACCAGGGCATTTGCAGTCACAAATCGTGCCATTTTTACGTTGTGCAAGTAACACCGCTTCAAAAATGGCACGGCCGTTTTCCGCTAAACCTGCCCTTTTTCTCTTGGTCAGAAACAGCGACTGTTGCTATTTCGTATTCGACATTCGTTATTCGCCATTTCTCCCGAGATCTCACGTGGTGCTGGTGCCCGAACGGGCGTTGCCTCCGTCTTTAGTTTTCAAAGATCTGTTGATTGGTTATATTATATCACAATTTGCAGGGATACAGTAATGTCGCATAGATGCAACGCCCGTCACGAAAAATCAGCTATGGTCTGAAAAACTCCGCTCCTTACAAAGGAGAGGTGGCATCCCGATGCTTTCTATCGGGATGACGGAGTGGTTCTCAAGCGTCGAACGGGAATTCAGCGCAGTTTGTGGCCAAGGGTTAGGGCACGGTGAATCTTTATTATCGTGAGAGAACCACCCCGTCAGCGGCCAAAAGACGGCCACTGCCACCCCTCCTTGGTAAGGAGGGGAATCTGATAATTTTGAGCGAAACCCCACGGACGGCGTACGGGCCAAAAGACATCAAGCTTTCGCTCCATCGCATCGAGGGAGAAGGTCAATGTCCGGAGAAGTTTAATGAAGAATCATGCGGGATTCGGGGTCATCTATGAAGTAAGTACTCAAGTCAAGCGCACGGGTATTGTGGCATCTTTTGGATGCGGTTGGTGCGTTTGATTGGGTGACAAAAGAGAACAACCGGCGCCTCCATTATTAGTTAGATTCTTTCAGATACGCACCGCTGTAATTAGCGAATGCCATCATCTATTCGTGCACAGCTTCGTTCGAGCGGCTGGCTACATGAAACCTGATCGGCTCATCTCGAACTATATCGAGATGGCTGGCCGTACCATCAGACCTTCAGAGACTGAGCGGGTTTCCCCCGTCACCTCTCCTGACCCCTCGTACAAACCAACTTCGCCCCGCCGTGTAAACTCCTCGTAGCTGATGCCATCACGAAGCATGACATAACAGTTAATCAGAAGCTTACGGGCCGCTGCAACTTTGCTTTCGGGCGGCCTCTACGACGGCTAACCTCGGAATAGAACTTCCGTATCTTCTTATCGCGACTTGCCTGGGCTGCCTGCCCGAGCAGGTACCTTGCGAGCCGCGAACCTCGCTTGCTGATCGAACCGATCCGCCTCGTCTCGCCCGAGCTTTTCTCGAGCGGGTCGAGTCCTACAAATGCCACGACCTCTTCCTTACGGCGAAAGCGTCGAACATCGCCGAGCGTGTGAATAAGTGCCATGGCGTTGATCAGCCCGATCCGGGATGTGTCATTAGCAATTGAGCACGCTCTTCCTTATTCGCCTCTTCTCTCGAGCCTCGCCTCCACGGCCTTGATCCGGCGTGTCAGCTCGTCGCAAAGAACAAATCGAGAGCTGACCAGAAGCCGCTCGACCTGTGTCGTCTCAACCTCCTCGATCTTCTTTCTCGCCTTTACCGCCGGCAAACGGAACCGTGGCAAGCCCTTCGATCGTGCGAACGCCTGCAGCTGATTCACCACCGATGTCCGCTTGCTCACCCAAGAGTGACGATAGTTCAGCAGATCGAGCATCTCCCGGCTCTGCTCGTTCCTCGGCGTGATCGCCGGAAATGTCCTCGCATCAATAGATCCAGGATCGTCTCCGCATCCCTGTGGTCGTTCTTGTGTCTCGATAATGCTGCTCGACGGATCATCCTAGGGTCTCCGATCTTGAGCGTCATTCCATTGTCGAAGAGCAACTTCTCAAACCACCACAGCGATCCCGTGGCCTCCGTTCCAATAACCGCGTCCTTTCCGCACTTGCGGTAAAACG